>JBOGMU010000099.1:0-5227 GCA_050746865.1 Candidatus Acidiferrales bacterium | reverse complement strand
CACCCAGTTTCGCGGCGTCTACGCGGCTCATCTGACCCGCACCCACACCGACTGTCTGCCCATCCCTCGCATACACGATCGCATTCGACTTCACGTGCTTGCAAACGGTCCACGCGAAAAGCAGAGCGCGCAATTCCGCATCGGTCGGAGCGCGCTTGGTCACTACCTTCAGGCTTGCTGGATCGAGTTTATGCTTGTCTGCGTCTTGAACGAGCACGCCACCGGAAATTCGCTTTAATTCGAGTGGAGCGCAAGACGCATCTTTTTGCCGATCGGCAGCAATCTCCAGCAGGCGCAGATTCTTCTTTGCCGCGAATTTCTCGCGTGCAGCCGTTTCATATCCCGGCGCAACGATACACTCGACGAAAAGTTTCGCTACTTCTTCCGCCGTCGCTGCATCGACTGGCCGATTGAAGGCAAGCACGCCGCCGAATGCAGAAATCGGATCGCAGGCCAGCGCCTTCACGTAGGCTTCGCGAAGCGAATCTTGCTCTGCCGCTCCGCAGGGATTGTTGTGCTTAATGATCGCAACGCCCGCGCGATCGAATTCCTCGGCCAACGCCCGCGCCGCGTCCAGGTCCACCAAATTATTGTAAGAAAGCTCTTTTCCCTGGTGCTGGGTCGCGCCGGCCAAGCCGCTGACGGCAGAACCGGCAGGCACGTAGAGAGCCGCAGCCTGGTGGGGATTTTCGCCATAACGCATGATCTGCCGACGTTCGAGCGAAATGTTAATTCGTTCCGGCAGTTTTTCGGCCGCCCCGATGCTCACCGCTCCGTTTGCCGCCAGACGCTCGAGTTCGGTAGCAATTTCACCGTCATAGCGGGCCGTCCGCGCGTACGCCTTGCGAGCAAGCGCCAGGCGCGTCGCTTGCGTCAATTCGCGCTTGTCACGCAGCTCGGTAAGCACGGCTGGATAGTCTGCTGGATCGGTCACAACGCCCACACTTTGAAAATTCTTGGCCGCCGAGCGGATCATTGCAGGGCCGCCGATGTCGATATTTTCGATTAGCTCCTCGGGCGTTACACCTTGCTTTGCTGCCGTCGCCGAAAACGGATACAGATTCACGACCACGAGGTCGATCGGGCCAATGCCATGCTCTGCCGCTTGCTTGCGGTCTTGCTCCTTGCCGCGCTGAAAGAGGATTCCGCCGTGAACTTTTGGATGGAGCGTTTTAACGCGCCCGCCAAGCATTTCCGGCCAGCCCGTCAAGTCCGATACGTCTCGCACGCGAATGCCTGCCTCGCGCAACAATCGGGCCGTGCCGCCCGTGGAAACGATCTCCACGCCGAACGATCCTAGCTCTCGCGCAAACTCCGTCACCCCTGTCTTATCAAAGACGCTGATGAGCGCCCGTTCGATTGCCACAGCAGACCTCCTCAAAAATTAGAAGGAATTAGTTTATTTCTTTGCGAGGATTTTCGGAAGGGAAAGGATGCGAGGGAGAGCGGGTGCCGTTCAGCAATTTATCTGCACAGCAAATTCAAAGCGGCGAAGTGAGGCTGCCTGTCGCTCGATTTAGATATTTCTGCTTCGACTCTCTGCGCGATCAGCGCACGTCGGAGTTGCCCAGCACGGTTCCTTGGCATATACTTGTGTATATGCCATGTCGCCGGAGGAAGCATGCAGCGAAAAGCCAAGATTTTCATGAACAATCGAAGCCAGGCGGTACGTTTGCCGAAGGAGTTTCAATTCAACACGCCGGAGGTTTTCATTCGGAAAGAAGGAAGCGAGGTAGTGCTGTCGGCGCGCCCACAGGATTGGTCCTCTTATCTCGAGGAAGCGCCGGTTGCATCTGCCTCGTTCATGGAAGGCGTCACAGACCTGCCGGTCCAAGATCGTGACCGCTGATGTCGCGCTACATGCTGGATACAGATACGTGTTCCTACATCATGAAACGCTCCAATGGCATGGTTCTGAAGCGGCTCGAAAGTCTTCCTATCGATGACGTCTGTATTTCTGTCATCTCAAAGGCCGAACTTCTTTTCGGCGTAGAGTTGTCGGCGCGACCTGACCAGGACGGGAACGCACTGAAAACCTTTCTACAATACGTGGAGGTCTTGGATTTTCCCGATGGAGCCGCGCTTTTTTATGCAAAGGTTCGCGCGGACCTGCAAAAGCGAGGAGCGATGATTGGTGCAAACGATCTGTTCATCGCGGCCCATGCTCTGAGTTTGGGACTGACACTAGTCACGAACAATACGCGAGAATTCCGACGCGTACGAGATCTGGTCGTCGAGAACTGGGCTGCGAAGTCCTGAAAGGCAAGACGCGTATTACGTCACCCCGAAATGCGGGCCTTCAACTTTACTTTGCCGCCTTCGATGCTTACCGTGTACTCGACTTCGTTGCCGCCCTTTGCTTTGAGGTCTTTGGTCTTATTGCGGACGAATTTCTCGAAATCTTTTAGGCTTGGCGCGCCCGAACTTTCGCCGGTTTTCGCGCGGGCGTCCAGCAGCTTCTGATAGAGCGTTTCTAGTTTTCCGTGTTCTCTTTCGGGATTTGAGAACGACATCGCGAACGGTGAGCGCCTTGATTCGGTGTCATCCCCAGCGCCAGATGCCGGATGTGCCTCGGCGTGCGCGGCATTGCGGCTCTCGCGTTCAGCTTCGATGGCCTTTGCGGCGGCGCCAAAATGGCGCTGCTGCATGCCCGTCTCGCGCTGGATCGTCTTCTTGCGCCAGAAATCCTGATACTTCGCATAGGTTTGGGTCAGGTTGCTGAGCTTAAAACGCTGCCCGAAATTCAGCTCGCCGATTTTCTCGTTGCAGCGGCGGACGAGATTATCCAGCCGCCACTGTGTATCGGTTGGCGGACGTTTCCGCCCCCCGCCGAAGAACTGCTCGTACTCAATCTTCAGCGTGCGAATGTCCCGCTCGATTTGGTTCAAATCCTCGTCGAAAGTGGGCATGGTTTTGAGAGCACAGGTGAGATTTCAGCGTAAATGGACTTGTCGCCGCGGTCAATTGAGCCGTGAACTATGCTTGTCGCAAGACTCACGCCTCGGCACCGCAACAAGACTTTACCATTTGCTAATCACAGCGGGGATGGTTGAAAAGCACCACAGCCGCGCGCGAAAACCACCGATTGACGCGTGCCAGGCGAGAATCGGCTCGCAAGGCGGCTGGCCTCAGATACATGAAAACGAATCACTTGCACATTTATTCTGCCGGAGGCGCAGTTTGGCAAATTTTATGCACTTCTCTCAAGCGAGAGCAGGGCGCAAGGGATCACGGCAACTGCACCGGAGCAAGCTCTCAGGAGGACGGGACAATGCGATATCTGAAAATGTTTGCGATGCTGGGTGCTTTGGGCGCTTTGCTGCTGATTCCCGCGTCTTATACGCAGGCGCAGCATGTGGCGATAGGCGTTGGGATTGGAGTTCCCGCAGCGCCCGCTAGCGTTTATGGCTATTACGGTGCGGCGCCGAACTGCGCATACGGATACTACAGCTACTATCCTTACGCTTGCGCGCCCTACGGCTACTACGGCTCGAGTTGGTTCGCGAATGGCGTGTTTATTGGAGCAGGACCTTGGTATCGCGCACACTGGCGGCCTGCGTACTACGGTCGTTCGTTCTATGCACCTCGACGCGCCGTTCGTGTTGGCCCGGTCTTTCATGGGCCGGTCGTCCGGGGGCACGCGGAATTTCATGGTGGAGCGATTCGAGGCGGTGATCGCGGATTCCATGGTGGCCAGGGATTCCATGGCGGAGCGTCCCGTGGTGGCGGCTTCCACGGTGGCGGATCACATGGAGGCGGCCATGGCGGAGGCCACAGGTAGAATTTCCCCGTAGCTCGCGAAGCGGCCGGCAGATCCCTCCTCTGCCGGTCGTTTCGTTTTGTAGCGGATTTGGAACGCCTGCTCACGATCTAGCGGAGAGAATGTTTGCTACGAGCCATCGAAGTCATGCAAAATCTGCGCGTCCCTGGCTCCGCGACGCCGCATCTTCATGATTTCGGCCGCGCGCGAATCGGGTACACCGCGTTCGGCCAACTCCAGCAGCGCTCTCGATCCCATTCCCAAATTTTTCAGCCCCGCGAGAGAGGCTCCCGACAGCACAGGTTGACCGGCTGCATGATGTTGTGCAACGGCCAGCAAAATATCGTCCGAGAGTCCCGCCAATCTCATTGCTTGCAGTTCACCGGCGCCGAGGCCCAGTTGATTGAGCGCGGCGAGCTTCAAGATAAGGCTTTCGCTGGCGCCGGCTCCAGTGAGGCCCGCAATCGCAGCGCCGGCGTCAAAGGATTGATTTCTTGAGCGGTAGATCTCCAAAATTGCGACGCAACCTGCGTCTGAAAATCCCGATTGCCTTGCTTGCACAATTTGCGGAATTTCCGATGGAGTGATTTTCAGAGCGGTTAACCGGGTCACGGTATCGTATGCCATGCCCACGTTATAAAGCGGCTGCAATTGAGCCGGCCGCATGCGATGGCAACCGGCACAGAAAACCGCTGCAAGCAGCAGCATCGTTATGCGGCACGAAATGTTTGCGCCAAGACACGATTCTTTATTTCGCCCAAGAATCCCCATGAGGATATTTTACGCGCAGGCAAATCGATGGGGGCGGGGTGTCACGGAAGAGTCAACGGCAGTTCGGAAAGAAAAGTGACCTGAAATCAAAAGCGGAGGTTTCAAACGGGCATGAACTCAAGCGTCGAACGCACTTCGTCGATCGTCTTGCCCTTCCAATGCCGGTTGAAATTGTCCAGCGTGCCGAAAGTGCGGCTGCGCATGCGGTCAATGTAAAGGCAGCCGGCCAGATGATCGATCTCATGTTGCAAAATGCGCGCATACCATCCGCTTGCCTCAATGATTTTCTTCTGGCCGCGCTCATCCAGGCATTCGATGCGGACTGTCCGAGTCCGCGGTACAAGCGCCGTAAAACCCGGCAGGCTGAGGCAGCCTTCGAAAAAGGTGACGCTCGGGTCTGGCGCATGAAGGATGCGTGGATTGACGATCACGTGGAAGGGAACAGGCTTTCTTTCGCGCTCGGCGAGTATGTCCGGCGAGGCGTCCTTCAGAAACTCCTCGCGATCCTCGATGACTGCGAGCTGAATCGGCAGCCCAACTTGCGGCGCCGCGAGGCCGACGCCAGGCGCGTCATGCATCGTTTCGCGCATATCCTGGATCAGCCGCTGCGTCTCATCGTTGACGATCTCTTTGGCCGTGAGCGGACGCGCAGTCTGGCGCAGCACCGGCTCGCCCATCTGTACGATTTTCAGCTTC
>JBOGMU010000098.1:0-18675 GCA_050746865.1 Candidatus Acidiferrales bacterium | reverse complement strand
TTTTTCTCCGCCACCATCTGTTGCGGCGTGTCATTCCCGATGTTGAACGTTCGAATCGTCGTCACGCCGTGTCCCAGCAGCAATTTATAGATATATTCTACCGGCACGTCCTTGCTCTCGTTGACGTGACTGTGCACATCAATTAAGCCCGGCGTGACGTACATTCCTTTGCCTTCAATCACTCGATCCGGCGCTTTCTCTTCCTTCTTCCCAGCCGAGCCCCTTTCTTTTTGCGAAATTGGGTCCACCGCCGCGATCCGCTCGATGCGATTTCCTTTGATGTAGATATTGACAGGCCCATACGCCGGAGCTCCTGATCCGTCAATCACAGTGACGTCACGAATCTCCATCGACGCGTATGGTCCCGCCTCTTCTGCAGCGTTCGAGTTCTGCGCGCAAGCCTGCGCCGCGCACAACAAACCCACCCCACACAAAATCAATCCGCCCAAAAAAATCTTCGTCGCCGCCATTTTGTCCCGCCTCCAAGTAGCACAGGCACTCCTGCCTGTGCGATTTTTCGCCACTCGACCAACACACCGCCGCTTCTTCAAAATTCGCCTGTCTCGATTTTTCGCCCCACGAAGGCCGCAAGGCTAATTTCATTAGCGCAAGAAGTCCAGCATTGATTCGCATGAATTACGGCCAGAGAAGCCGTATCCTCGTTTTCCTAAACGCTTTAGAAAGCAGACCGCGAGCCCCTGTGGAAGGCTGTGGAAATCGTTAATCTGTTGTTGACTTTTTGGAGCCCTCGTCGTATTCTCCTTGGGCTGTAGACGTGCCTTTCTGCAAGACAGGGGGGCTTTGCTCTTTGACAATCGATACGATGTGCCAGAATCCGTTCGAAACCATTCGTCCTTTTCGAGCACGAATGGTCTGAGTAAATCGAGCGACAATAATTCGCTTGGCAGGCTGGCTCTCTGATGCAAATCAGAGGGCATTTTTTTCGCCAAGCTACCAGTTTCAAACGAGAGTTTGATCCTGGCTCAGAGCGAACGCTGGCGGCGTGCTTAACACATGCAAGTCGAGTGCGCGTCTGTAGCAATACAGATGGCGCACGGCGCACGGGTGCGTAACACGTGGGTAATCTGCCCTTCGATGGGGAATAACTCCGGGAAACCGAAGCTAATTCCGCATAACATTCCTTGGACCTCGGTCTGGGGATTCAAAGCCGTAAGGCGTCGGAGGAGGAACCCGCGCACGATTAGTTAGTTGGCAGGGTAACGGCCTACCAAGACTTTGATCGTTAGCTGGTCTGAGAGGATGGCCAGCCACACTGGAACTGAGACACGGTCCAGACTCCTACGGGAGGCAGCAGTGGGGAATCTTGCACAATGGGCGAAAGCCTGATGCAGCGACGCCGCGTGGGGGATGAAGCTTTTCGGAGTGTAAACCCCTTTCGACCCGGACGAATGCCCCGCAAGGGGACTGACGGTACGGGTATAAGAAGCCCCGGCTAACTACGTGCCAGCAGCCGCGGTAAGACGTGGGGGGCCAGCGTTGCTCGGAATTACTGGGTGTAAAGGGTTCGTAGGCGGTGTGGCAAGTCGGGAGTGAAATCTCTGGGCTTAACTCAGAGACTGCTTCCGAAACTGCTGTGCTTGAGTGTGGGAGAGGCGCGTGGAATTGCAGGTGTAGCGGTGAAATGCGTAGATATCTGCAGGAACACCCGTGGCGAAAGCGGCGCGCTGGACCACTACTGACGCTGAGGAACGAAAGCTAGGGGAGCAAACAGGATTAGATACCCTGGTAGTCCTAGCCCTAAACGATCAGGACTTGGGGTGCCGCACGTTCGTGCGTCGTCCCGGAGCTAACGCGTTAAGTCCTGCACCTGGGGAGTACGGTCGCAAGACTGAAACTCAAAGGAATTGACGGGGGCCCGCACAAGCGGTGGAACATGTGGTTCAATTCGACGCTACGCGAGGAACCTTACCTGGGCTCGAAGCGCACTTGACTAGCTATAGAAATATGGCCTTCCCGCAAGGGACAAGTGTGGAGGCGCTGCATGGCTGTCGTCAGCTCGTGCCGTGAGGTGTTGGGTTAAGTCCCGCAACGAGCGCAACCCCTGCACGTAGTTGCCACTCCGCAAGGAGGGAACTCTACGTGGACTGCTCCGGATAACGGAGAGGAAGGTGGGGATGACGTCAAGTCCGCATGGCCTTTATGTCCAGGGCTACACACGTGTTACAATGCAGGGCACAAACCGTTGCCAACCCGCGAGGGGGAGCTAATCGGAGAAAACTCTGCTCAGTTCGGATTGCAGTCTGCAACTCGACTGCATGAAGCCGGAATCGCTAGTAATGGCGTATCAGATCGACGCCGTGAATACGTTCCCGGGCCTTGTACACACCGCCCGTCACATCACGAAAGTGGGTTGTACTAGAAGTCGTCGTGCCAACCGCAAGGGGGCAGATGCCCAAGGTATGACTCATGATTGGGGTGAAGTCGTAACAAGGTAGCCGTAGGAGAACCTGCGGCTGGATCACCTCCTTTCTAAAAGAAAAGGGAGCACGGTCCGTTTTTAACGGATACGGCTCTCCAGATGGAATCGAAATCTGCGAATGCAAATTTCCGATGTCCGTCATTGGCCTCTCACGGGGCCACTCGGATCGCGTCAATTCTTCGGATTTGCGCGACTCAAAGATCAGCACGGGTTCTGGCTTGGCTCATTCGATTTGCTAAGAGTTTCTTACGGACGGTTTTCCCAGTAAAAATACCGGCCCCGGTTCGAATCACGTCGAACCGGGGCCTTTTCTTTTTTGGGCGAAAGCTCTCTTGGATGATTTTTCGACCGCCTGTGTGATAGAAGTAAAAAGCTAACACACGATGAATATTGGCAAGATAGCGAAACGTGCCAGGGTCTCGACCGCCACCGTATCACGTACCGTCAATGGCAGCGATAAAGTGACTGCCGAGACGGCCGAACGCGTGTGGCGCGTCGTCCGCTCCATGGGCTACCGCCCAAATAGCTATGCCAGGGCGCTTGTTTCCGGCCGCAGCCGAATGCTTGGTCTCATCATTTCAGACATTGTGAATCCTTTTTTTCCCGAACTCGTAAGAAGCTTCGAAGAGACCGCCTTAAAGAACGGCTATGAGGTGCTTGTGGCAAATACGGGCTATGATCCCGAGCGGATGGCTCATAGCGTCACTCGGATGCTCGAACGCCAAGTCGAGGGCGTCGCGGTCATCACTTCGGAGATGGGTGAAAATTTTGTCGCGCAAATGGCGGAACGACGCATCCCCATGGTTTTTCTGGACACCGCCCGTGTTGGTGCGCGCGTGAGCAAGATCAAGGTCGACTATTCGCGCGGCATTGGTGAGGCAGTCGAACACATCGTTAATTTGGGTCACAAACGGATTGCATTCATTAGCGGTCCCACCGAACTGCGATCCGCTGAGACGCGGCGCACCGCGTTTTTGAAGTGCATGCACCACTATGGTGTTGCCCCAGACAAGAATTACATTCAAGTCGGCAATCACAGGATTGACGGCGGCGAAATGGCAACGGAACGATTGCTCGCTCTCACGAGCCCTCCAACCGCTATTCTAACCTCGAACGACCTAACGGCCATAGGAGTCTTGCGGGCGATTCATAAAGCGAAATTGAGAGTCCCTGAGGATATCTCGGTCATCGGTTTTGATGACATCGAATTCAGCGAATTTACGCAGCCCGCTCTCACGACTGTACGCTTGTCGCGAAAGGAACTTGCGGATTGGGCTTTTTCCGCGCTAGCGAAGCTAATTAGCGCGGCCAACGAAAAAGGAAGCCAGTTTGAGATCGAAACTCATCTTGTTGTTCGTGACTCCACCGGCCCAGTACCGGGAAACACCGGTTACCGGAATCAACGCGCTTCATGAAGTTTTCAGTGGACACACAGGACGCTTGGCGTTAAGGTTTGCACGAATCCTTGTGTAAACGATTACATCGCGCTTGCAGCTGTGTCGGGTAAAATTTCCCTCGCGAGATGTTGACGACGTTATGAAAACTGTGTCCGACCTCGTCTCTGGATACCGGGCGCTTTTTGGCGAGCCGGCGTTTGGTTATCGTGCGCCGGGCAGAGTGAATTTGATTGGTGAGCATACCGATTACAACCAGGGTTTCGTACTGCCGGCAGCCATCAATTTCTCCTGTTGGGTTGCCGCTGCACCTCGTGATGACCGCAAACTGATTCTTCATTCCGAAAATTTCCACGACACCGTTGAGGCCGTACTCGAAGGAAACCATTTGCAGCGCTCGCGCAGATGGAGCGATTACCCGCTGGGCGTTGCATCGGTTCTGCAGAAATCGGGCTATTCGCTACCTGGCGCGAATGTTTATGTCCGCGGCGAAATTCCACTGGGGGCGGGACTCAGTTCGTCAGCTGCATTGGAAGTCGCCGTCGCTTGCGCGCTCCTTGAAATTGCCGGGTGCGAAATGCCGCGCATTAAAATCGCGGAAATCTGCCAGCGAGCGGAGAACGAATTCGTCGGAGCCCACGTTGGAATCATGGACCAATTTGTTTCCTGCAACGGACGCGCCGGTCACGTCCTGTTGCTTGATTGTCGCGCGCTCAAGCACCGATCGGTGCCGTTTCCTGGTACTGTGCAGCTCATCGTATGCAATACGATGGTGAAACATGAGCACGGCGATGGTGAATACAATATGCGTCGTCGCGAATGCGAAGAGGGTGTGGAAAGGTTGTCGAGAGTTTTGCCTGGAATACAAGCGTTGCGTGACGTTAGCTTTCAGCAACTCGAAGCCCACCGTAGCCGGCTGCCCGAGGTGATCTACCGGCGCTGCAGGCATGTGGTGGCCGAAAACGAACGTGTTCCGAAGGCGGCTGTCGCGCTGGAATTGGGTGATATCGTAGCAGTGGGAAAGATGATGGCGGAGTCTCATCGCAGCCTCCGCGACGACTATCAGGTAAGCTGCCCGGAGCTCGATCTAATGGTGGATTTGGCTCGTAAGCACAAAGGCGTCTATGGTTCCCGTATGACTGGTGGCGGATTTGGCGGATGTACGGTGAACTTGGTCGATCGTTCGGCTACGGCTGAATTCAAACGCCACGTAGCTGCGGAGTACCACGCTGCCACCGGACGCCATCCGGACATTTTTGTTTGCGATACGTCGGACGGTGTTGAGCGACTATCCCTTGGTGCTACCGAGTCCGCAGCACAGGAACTGTCGACGTAAAGCACACCCACCACGCAATGAGCGATCCTCGCCTCCAGTCCATTCCTCATCGCCGTTTTAACCCGCTCACGCGAGAATGGGTGTTGGTTTCGCCACACCGCACGCAGCGGCCATGGTTAGGAAGAGTCGAGCAACCGGTTTCGTCGGAGCAACAGTCTTACGACCCGTCTTGCTACTTGTGTCCAGGCAACGAGCGGGCGGGTGGAGAACGAAATCCGAAATACACGTCAACGTTAGCTTTCGACAATGACTATGCCGCGCTGCTCCCCAATGTCGAAACGATTGCCGTCAACGAGGCTGGCGTAATCGCTGCGCGGTCGGAAAGGGGAATCTGCCGCGTGCTCTGTTTTTCCCCGCGCCACGATCTCGCGATCGCCCGAATGAAACACGAAAACATGCGCGAAGTCGTCGAGTGCTGGGCCAATGAAACTGCCTCGCTCAGTGCGATTCCCTGGATCAATCACGTGCAGATTTTCGAGAACCGCGGCGCGTTGATGGGAGCGAGCAATCCTCACCCGCACTGCCAAATCTGGGCCACCGAGAGTCTGCCGATCCAGCCGGCGAAGGAACTCACGTCTTTCGTGCAGTACCACTCTGAGAAGAAGGCATGCTTGCTCTGCGATTATCTCCGACTCGAGAAAAAGCACGGAGAAAGGATCGTTTGCGAGAACGATTCATTCATCATTCTCGTGCCCTACTGGGCCGTTTGGCCCTTTGAGACACTGCTGCTCAGCAAACGACACGTGCAGGACCTCGTGCAGCTATCGGATCTTGAGCGAATGCATCTGGCGGAAATTCTTCAACGCATCGTCTGCCGTTACGATAATTTGTTCAAGACAGCCTTTCCTTACTCGATGGGTTTCCATCAACAGCCCACGCATCGCAAACCTCATGAGGAATGGCATTTTCATGCCCATTACTATCCTCCGCTGCTGCGCTCCGCCACCGTGCAAAAGTTCATGGTTGGATTCGAGCTTCTCGGCACTCCGCAGCGAGACCTAACACCGGAGGCTGCGGCCAAACGGTTGTATGAGCAGACCGATCTGCATTATTTGGACCTCGCAACCGACGGCGCTCGTTGAAACGGCAGCCGCAAAATCGTCCTGCTCCGTCTTTAACGTAGGAATGTAAACGATTACCTCTTGACAAACGGTGGCACCGTGTTCTAGCATTCGCGACCATCGATGTATGTAAGCGATTACATTCCTACTCGGAATCACGTGGGGTTTTCACTGGAGGGAGCATGCGTCTCAAGCTAATTTGTTTAGCGGCCCTATTTGTCCTTTTCTCCTCGGTAATTCACTCCCAGGAATTTCGGGCAACGATCACGGGGCGCGTCACGGATGCCTCCGGCGCGATTATCGCAGGCGCCAAAGTAGACGCGACGAATCAGGCTACAAACCAGGTCGCCAGCACTGTTACTGACACGGCCGGGATTTATACCATCCCGCTGCTCCAACCGGGAACTTACACCGTGAGCGCCAACGCAAACGGCTTCAAGAACTATGTGCACGCGAATATTGCGCTGAACACGGGCGATAGAACCGGTGTCGACATTCAGATGGAGGTCGGCGAGGTCCAGCAGACCGTCACGGTGAGCGCCGAAACGCCCCCAATCGAGACCCAGACAGCCACCTTAGGTTTCGTCGTAAATACGACAGCGGTTACGGAAATCCCGCTGAACGGTCGGAATCCCTATATGCTGGCGACTCTTTCGCCCAGCGTAAACTACATGGGTTCGCAACAATTCCAGCGGCCGTTTGACAACGGCGCCATTGCCCAATGGTCGATAAACGGCGGCCTCTCGAGTAAAAACGAGTTCCTGCTCGATGGCGCGCCCAACAATGCGCAGGCTGGCGGAGACAATCTGGCATGGGTTACGCCAGTAGATTCGGTGTCGCAGTTTAAGGTGCAAACCACCACGTACGACGCTGAGTACGGCAAGACAGCGGGCGGCATCGTCAACCTGACCACAAAGAGGGGCACGGACCAATTCCACGGAACAGTTTACGAGTTCCTGCGCCGCACATCGATGGACGCGGTGCCGCCCGCCGATAAGGCTGCTGGCAGTACGTCCGGCATTCCGGTCGACCAACTCGATCAATATGGATTTTCACTGGGCGGGCCGGTTAAGTTGCCTAAGCTGCAGAAGGTACTTCATGGCAAGACCTTTTTCTTCATTAATCTCGAAAAGTATCACCAAGTGAACCCTCAAGCCGAGGTCTCCAGCGCTCCAACTTTGCAGGAATTGGGATTGGCGCCTGGCGAAACGGGTGTTTACGATTTCAGTGGCCTCGACAACCCGGCCACCGACGGTGGCACTCCGATCACGATTTATAACCCATTTCCTTTCGCGCTTAATGCTTATACTCCTGCCGCCACGATTACTACGAACTCAAGCGGCCAGACGAGCGTTAATAGGCCGCCCATGCTGATCGCGAACCCCTTTTACGGCGGCACGTGTCCGAGCACTCCTGCTGGAATTCCTGAGGGCACTTTTTCCTGCAATACGACTTCGCAGACAATTCAAGGCATAGCTGCGAACGTCATCAATCCCATTGGTTTGCAGATTGCCGGATTTCTGCCGCGTGCAAATCGAAACGGTGTCACCGCCGCCGGTGCGACTCGCTATGGGGCAAGTGATTACTTTTTGTCAGCCGCCGCTAATAAGTTCATCGGAAACGGGGAAGATCATTTTCACAATTATATTGCAAGAGTCGATCAAGATTTTGGAACCAAGGACCATGTCTTTTTCCGTTTCGGCACCAACGATCGACATCAGCATAATTTACCCGCGAACGGAATTGGCGGTATTGGCAATGCCGGGCAAATTCCTCTCATAAGAGCAAACTATGCGGCCGCGGCGGATTGGACGCGAACCGTCAGCCCTACGTTAATCACGGATCTGAGAGTCTCGGAATCGCAGTACGTGGAAGTTGTGAACAATGCGATCGACGCGAGCGTCACTCCGACGGCGGCAGGGTTTGATTCCTCGATCCTCTCGCAAATTGATTCGCCTCAAGGCTTCGGAATCTATAACGTAACCAACTATTCGAATTTGGGACATGTGATCCACAGTGGCAATTACACCAACACGTTCGCGGTGGCCGCAAAAGTGATGAAGGTTCATGGCGCGCATTCGTTCAAGGTGGGTGCCGACCTGCGCTGGATCCAGGAGAACTTCGTCAACACTGGCAACAACTTTGACCTGAGCTTCGCAGACAATTGGACGCAATGTGTGTTCCCAACAACTGGCAACTGCCCTGTAGTTGGCGGGACGGCATCCTCGCAGGGTGACGGGCTGGCTAGTCTGCTGTTGGGTTTGCCCACTTCATTCGAATCGGACAATCTGATCGAGCCTTCGTATTTGACGCGCTATTTCGCGGGGTATTTTCAGGACGACTGGCGCGTAAGTCCCAAGTTAAGTCTTAATTTGGGCCTCCGGTACGACATTCATCCGCCCGTCGTAGAACGTCACAATGCACTGACGGACGGCTGGGCGTTCGGCCAGGTGAACCCGATCAATACAACTGTCCAGAACGCGTTCGCTGGTTTCTCCTCAACCCAAATGTCCGCTTATGTTAAAGCCATGCACGCTGGCGGGCTCCCCACGAATTTTCCAACGCTGACTGGCGGTCTGCTTTATGTTAATAACGCGGGTCAGAACAGTATTATGACGGATTGGACCGGCATTCAACCGCGTATCGGTCTAGCCTATCAAGTGAATCAGAAACTGGTGTTCCGAGCCGGTTGGGCTCGATATATGGTGGATCCGACTAACGACTGGTATCAAAATCCGCCACCGGGCTACAACCAAAATACGAGCTTTAGCACAACGACGGGGCTGCAGGATCCAAATTACACTGCTGGTGCAGTTCCGTTTGGATCTCCCTGCACTTCGTCCGATTCGACGGGATGCGCAGGGAATGTTCTGACTAATCCATTCGCGATTTTCGGTGGCACTGGGATACCGGTCCCAACAGGGAACGCCCTGCAATCGGAAACTCTTCTCGGTAACCAGTTGAATTTCTTTAATCCCAGGTTCCATGTGCCGTGGGTAAGTGAGTTCTCGGCTGGAATCCAGTACGCCCTTCCAGCCCATTCGCGGATTGAGATCACCTACGTTGGCAACAGGGGATATAAGCTTGAATCAAACAATGAGTACAACGTCATCCCGCTTGGAGTGCGGCAGCAGTGCGATCCGCTCGAAGTCTTGCAGCTCAATCCGGGCGCGGTGGCACCTCTCAATAGTGGCAAGTACACGAGCAATGGTCCCCCGGGCATCTGCAACGCTACTGTGACGAATCCTTTTTATGGGCTGTCCCAATTTGGCCCGACCGGCACTAACCTAAACGTTCCTACAGTTTCCGTGGCTCAGTTGTCTATGCCATATCCGGAATTTGGAGCCAGTTCAACCTCCAACGGGCTCGAGAGTGGATTAAATTTGGGCAAGCTGTGGTACAACGGCTTGGTCGTAGCGTATAGCGTTCGCGCGCGCGCTGATTTGAATTTGAGCGTGAACTACACTTGGTCCAATACGATCGAGCAAGGCGGGTACTCGTCTGTGGGGTCTGGCGGCAACGCAAACAGCGATGCTGGCGAAGCCTATATTGACGTGCAGCGGGGAATACTCGAGCGAAGCGTGGTTCCGTGGGACATCCCCAACGTCCTAACGATCAGCGGCGTCTATCAATTGCCATTTGGCAAAGGTAAACGGTTCGCCGGTGGTGCTAACCGACTCGTGGACCTGGCAATCGGTGGCTGGGAATACAACATCAATGCACTGTATCAGGCTGGACGACCTTGGAATTTGCCGAGCGGTATAGAATTTTTCCCGAATGGCATGGATGGTTCGTCGCCCGTAGCGCTTCCTGTTACTTGGAAGGGTGGGCCTAATGTGGTTCAAGGCGTAAGGCCTTGCGTCGGTGTAATGTCAAATACCGGAGAGATTAAGCCCGGCACGCCTAGCACGGCGAATGGTAATCCTTACGGTTGCACGACCACAACCTACGAGCCGGGAAGCGGCGCCCCATTGCCCAACTACAACTTCCTGACACTTCCATCCGATGCGCCAATATCGCTCGCAAACCAGCGCACGACTCTGATTCACACTCAACCCGCTCTCACCGCCAACATGTCTCTCGCAAAGACATTTGCAATCAGCGAGCGGTTCAAATTCCAGTTCAGGGCCGAAGCCTTCAACGCATTCAATACTCCGTGGCTCGCGGGGACTCAGTTCAGCAATTCGCTCACGAGTGGTAGCTTTGGCTCGATCACCAAATCCACATCGCAAAACGGCGCGGCATTTCCAAACCGCGAAATTCAGCTCGGGTTCAAATTGATCTTCTAAACATCCCGGGAGGATGAGACTTGAAAACAATGATGAAGTCTAAGGCGGCACTAATTCTCAGCACATCCGCGATCTTTGCCTTGATCGTTGTGGCAGTCGCCTCGGCACGGCAAGCTAATCAGAGCGCGGCGCCGTTCACCGGCAAGTGGGTTTCGCAAACGACCGCAAACAATATCTCGCGCGAGACCACATATTTCCTGACGCAGCAAGGCAATACTCTCACAGGCAAAATCCTCAATGGCTATCGAATGACCGATATCACCGACGGCAGCGTGAACGGCAATGAAGCCACCTGGGCCGTAACGATGGGTACCGGCGATCAACAGCGAACCGTTGAATATCAGGCGACGCTCGAAGGCGATCAAATTACTGTCACCGTTACAGGTGGAGGCGCGGGACGGGCGCCGGCTGGCAATGCTCCCGCAGCCGGACGCGGTTCCCGGGGTCGTGGCGGTCCGCTTGTGGCAAAGAAAATGTCCAATGACGCGACTCCTGTCGGTCCTTTTGATAATTTGCCCAAAGTGTCGCTACCAGCGCTTCACAAAGTATCCGATGGCGGCATGGCTCGTACTCCGCCAATGGGTTGGAATAGCTGGAATCACTTCAAAGGTGCGGTTGACGACGCCACCATTCGTGGTGTCGCGGATGCAATGGCCTCGAATGGCATGCGCGACGCTGGCTACGTCTACGTGAATATTGATGACACGTGGGAAGGAAAGCGCGATGCCCAAGGCAACATTCAAGCGAATAGCAAATTCCCGGACATGAAAGCGCTTGCTGACTACGTCCACAGCAAAGGGTTAAAGCTCGGACTCTATTCTTCGCCGGGGCCATGGACCTGCGCTGGTTTCGAGGGCAGTTACAACCACGAGCAGCAGGACGCAAAGACGTGGGCCGTATGGGGCATCGACTATGTGAAATACGACTGGTGCAGCGCCGCAGCAATGTTTCAACCAAATGATGAACACACCGTCTACCAAATCATGGGGAATGCGTTGCGTGCCACAGGGCGCCCGATTGTTTTCAGCCTGTGCCAATATGGCCAGGTCGACGTTCAGGAATGGGGCGCGAGCGTGGGTGGAAATCTTTGGAGGACCACCGGCGACATTCAGGACAACTGGAACAGCATGTCTGCGATCGGTTTTGACAAGCAGCAGCCGTACATGTCCGCTTCGGGCATCGGCCATTGGAACGATCCAGACATGATGGAAGTGGGCAACGGCGGCATGACGAATGACGAATATAAAACCCACTTCAGCCTGTGGGCAATTCTCGCGGCCCCTTTGATCGCCGGTAACGATGTCCGTAATCTTTCCGACGAGACGAAAGCCATCCTACTCAACAAGGACGTGATTGCGGTTGACCAAGACGCGGTGGGTGTTGAAGGAAACCGCATCTCGAAAAACGGGGACCAGGAAGTCTGGGCGAGGCCGCTCGCGAAAGGAGCGTATGCCATTGGCCTCTTCAATCGCGGAAGCGACCCGGCCATGATCGCGGTGAAATGGTCAGACATCAAACTGAGCGGTAAGCTGAAGGTGCGTGATCTCTGGTCACATTCAGATATCGGTAAAACTGCAAACCAATACAGCGCCCAAGTTCCGCCGCACGGCGTCGTCATGATTCGCGTCCAACGCTGAGGCAACCCGTCAAGGAGGGCCTGGTGAGGCCCTCCTTTCGTTGGACTTGGTCAAGCGCCTAACTGGAAGTCAACCGTTACCTCCATCGCCAAATCGACCGGTTGCCCGTTCAGATATGTGGGTTGATATTTCCACTGTTTCACTGCTTCCAGCGCAGACTGTACGAGTAGGCTGGGCCCTTTCACTGCGTGCTCGCTTATCCAACCATAGCCAGGATGGCGCATGTGCAGGGCCGAGTGGTGATTGACGCCGTTATCAGCAAAAACGGCAGCGTCATGGGGCTGGCATGGCGCCTGTCCCCCCTAATACTCCTCCAAGCACGCCCCCGGGCATTCCGCCTGGAACACCAGCCGTTTCACCTAAGTCAGGTGCTGCCACGGTATTCTGAGCAGTCTCTGGCGCGGTTTTGGGCACCACTTTGGGAGCAGGAAGCTGCGTGGGCTCAATAATTTTAGGCTGCTGAACGACTGTCTTGGGCGCCTGTGTTGCTGCTGCTGGTGGAGGCGGTGCCGGCGGTGGCGGAGGCGTAAAGACGTAGGTCGGCTCGACAAGTTTTTTCGGCACGATCACATTTTTTGCGAAGTATAACGGCACAAGAATCAAAAGCGCGATTACCACCCCGTGTATCACAACGGACACAGCCATCTTCAATGGGCTCGCGATTTCGTCGCGTCAGCCGAAGGCAGCTCCAACATCGCTCTCAGAAACGTATCGTTCACATTCAGGGGTATCGGCTTCGGTACAATTGCGATTTGTGGGCTGGGCGCGGCTGTAAGTGGCAGCTTATGCGTGCTCACAAGACACCTCCTTGAATTTCCCACCTATTAGATGTTCGCGGAGCGTCAAAGGTGCGAGCTAGGCGCAGCGTAGGACATTCACAATAATGGACTTACTCTAGAATTCTATGGCGGTTGGCGTATGTTCGGATATACCGGGAAGCTTACTCTTTTGGCCACGCGCCGGCATCTATCGGCATTGCAGCCCCGGCATTCCCTTCTCTCGCGTTCCAGTGCTCCACCGATGCGGGAGAGCCATCTTGAAGCTTGGCGGCATACACGAGCTTCCATGAACCCGGAGCGATTGCGAAATAAGCCACGCTGCCCGGTTCTTGGTTTTTTCGATCTGCTCCATCCGCCGACGAAGGTCCGTCGGGTGCCCGCGCCTCTTCTGGTTCCATGCCGGCGGGCCGCCGTCCTCTACTGGTAAAAGTCAATGCACCAGTGGGATCGACGACCAATCCGTCCGCATGTAAATGGATCGTTTTGGCGGGCATGCCTGGCGCTGTCTCTTTCAAAACAACGCACCAATAATAACTGCCGTACTCAATCGCAGCCATCACTTCCTCTGACGTGTTACACGTTGAAACGCCATAGTTTTAGCGACCACGTTTGCGAGCCGGAAGCTGTGCGCTGCGTTTTGGTGCTCCGGAGCGACGCGGAATTTCAGTATTTCCATACACCTCATCCGATTCGAGATGATTCTTGCGCCTTGCATACGCGGGCAGTTGTCCCGGTGCCCTCAGAGGGTCGCGTATATCCGTTCTGCGCGCCAAATCTTCCGTGCCTGGCGAATCATCTATGGTGTGATTCGCAGATCGAGACGTGTCAGTAATCGCAGGTTCTTTGAACTTACTTTCTGAACTTCCCGTTTTTGCGCGTTTCATGAGAGCGACTCCGCGGCACCTCGATGTCACAGCCACCTAAGAATTGACTCTAATTGCGCGGGTGCAGGAGAACGATTCAGCGATCTGTGTACCCTCCCGAAAGATTCCCTGTACGTTTCAAAAACATTTCTTCAGTGCGAGCTTTGCCGCAAAATGACCGCACATGCCGTGAACACCTGGACCAGGAGGCGTAGAGGCGGAGCAAATGAACACGTTAGGAAGCGATGTGGAATAAAGACGCCGGCTCGGCCGCAAAAAGAATTGTCTCAATTCAACGGAACCAGCGCCAATGTCACCGCCAATCAGATTGGCATTGTGAGCTTCGAGGTCGCCGGCAGACATAGCAGAACGCGCAAGAATTCGATCGCGAAATCCAGGAGCGAAACGTTCGATTTGCGCTTCGATACGGTCGCGCATATCGAAGTTGCTGCCGTGGGGAACGTGGCAGTAAGCCCATGCGGTGTGCTTTCCGGCTGGGGCGCGATTGGGATCAAACAGCGACGGTTGCGCTACAAGCACGAATGGCCTTTCAGAGACCACGCCAGCCCACGCTGCGGATTCGGATTCGGCAATCTCTTCAAACGTACCGCCGACGTGAATAGTTCCGGCCTTTCGGCAATCGACTGATCGCCAGGGAATTGGCGCGTCCAACGCCCAGTCCATCTTGAACGAGCCGGGACCGTAACGATATCGCTCCAGCTGGCGGCGTTCGCTATTTGCAATCTTTGCGCCGCCAATCGCTAGAAATTGCCGCGGCGTGATGTCGCAAAGCACGGCTCGCGCTTTTGGAAGCTGGGCGAGGCTGCTGATTCGTGTGCCCCCGACTACTTCACCGCCCAAGCTCTTTAGCAGCGCGGCTAATGCATTCGTTACCGACTGCGAGCCGCCCGCTGCGAACGGCCAACCGACCGCATAGCAGGTGGCCCACAGGATAAGGCCAAAGCCGCCCGTCACGCGTTTATCCAACGGCAAGACGGAGTGCGCAGCCATCCCCGCAAGGACCGCACGGGCCTTTTTTGTTTGGAACCTGGTTGCGACTTTGCGCGCCGATTGAATCGCGCGCCAGCCGAACATTGCCATTTTCAAAGGGTGTTTGGGAACGTGCGGTGGGCGCAGGATCTCCGGCGATATTTCCGGCCACGATTGAACCATGCCTTCCAATAAACGGCGTATCGTTTTCGCGTCTTTGCCAAATTGTTCAAGGGTTCGCTCGAATGGACTGCCAATCGCAACTGCATCGCCGTCATCGAAAGGATGGGCGAGCGCGATTTCAGGAAAAATCCAGCGCAAGCCAAATTTTCCGAGATCGAGCTCGCGAAAAAAGGGTGAACCGGCCGCCATCGGATGAACGCAAGAGCAGACGTCGTGAACGAAGCCGGGAAGTGTAAGCTCGGCACTTCGCGCTCCGCCGCCGATGCTGTCTTCCGCTTCGTATACGATGACCGAATGTCCGCCTTGCGCAAGTGTAATTGCCGCCGCCAACCCGTTGGGCCCGGAGCCGATTACAACTGCGTCAAAATCCCTAGATTTTGTGGTCATCCGTTTGACATTGAAGTCCCGAACTCCCCACGCCCTATCGAAAGCCCGCTACGTTTCCTATGCGGCCATCTATAGTGATCATAAAGCCATAAGAACCATTGGGAGAAATGCTACGAGTTGGGACGGCCCGAACGCGCCTGGACCTTGTTGTGAATTCCTGACAGCTTTGATCAATTCCAATCGACGCCGAGGCCTGTGTTCCGACCCTCGGAGTATCACAGCAGGGCGCTGATCTTCTCAGTTAGCTCGATTCTTGTACCCCATGGGTCATTGCAAAAGGTAACGCGTGTTATGCCGTTCGGCGCTACCCGCGGAGGGGACTCAAACTCAATGCCGCTGGCTGAGTACCAGTCGTAAACTCGGCCCAGATCGTTCACATCAAATCCGATATGGTCGAGCGATCGCCCTTTCGTCGGAAGTCCCGCAGAGTCGCTCTTGGCTAATCTCAGTTCCACCCCGGGGACGTTGACTTTAGCGATTCCCTCGGCGTCTGGTGTGAACTCTCCGTCCAGAAAACGCGCGTACCAAGTCGCCATTGCATCCCTGGCATCTGAAGAAAAATTGATCGCATAGAATTGAATTGGACAGCCAAGGTTCGGAATTTCGAGTAACTCCACGAGGACATCGCCCGGCGTGTTAATCCAGCATTGCGATTGGGACGCCGCTCTCGCGATCTTAAGGCCCGCAGCTTGACACGTATTGACTATCGTTCGAAGCGAACGTACATGAAATGAAACAGAACTCACGATGGAATCTGCGCTTCCCCCGAATGATTCTCTGTTACTCAGGAGTATGTAGGCGCCGGGAAATGGAATGATCTCAAAAGATCCAAGATTTCGAGGATACGCTCCGCCCAGGGTCAAAAAAGTGTGCCGTGCGTTTCCAACATCGGAAAGCATGATGTGAACATGTCCCATGCGGATTCCCGCGCGATTTGGAGGAGCAAGTTCCATGGGCGAGCACTAGGAAGGCTCAATAACTTTGCTTCGACAACATAGCTTTTCAATTGCCGGCCAGTCCAGAGTGATACCTACACCGGGTTCCTCGCTTGGCCGCATATATCCATGTTCGACCTTCGGGACGTTCTTCAGCAACTTTTCAATCGGGTCCGCCCCGATCTCAGGTGCGATAAACTCCACGCCTTCGACGTTCGGAAACGCACAAGCCAGGTGAACTTGTAAGGGCGCCCACACATGGGGAAGTACAGTGCGGCCAACGCCCCACGCGTGGTGAATTGCCTCTATTGCTCCCGTGATGCCACCGCACGTCGTCGCATCAACACGTAAGATGCTAATACCTTTCACGAGTTCGAGCAGCGTGCGAGTTCCGATTACGTCCTCTCCCGCAGCGAGACGTGTTGTCAACGATTTCTGAAGCTCATGCGTGAGGTGAACGTCTGCGGCGGGGAAAGGATCTTCGAGAAAATCCAGTTGGAATTGGTCTAGATCTCTGCAGACTCTTTGAGCTTCTGTCAAAGCCGCCCAACTCCAATGTGCATCTGCCGCGACGGGTCCCGAGGCGGCCGACGTAATAGACTCAACATAGCCACGATCAAAACTCGGATCGTCACCTTTGAGCATGATCTTAACTCGGGAGTAACCGGCATCGAAAAGACGCGATACTTCATCGGCGATATCGCTAATTTTTCGGAGATCCATATAATATCCGGCGACTCCCGTAACTGCAGCGCGTTCTCGCAAGCCTCCCAGCAAAACGAAGAGCGGCATGCCTGTCTTTTTCGCCAGAATATCCCAGCAAGCAATATCAATGAGGGAATATGAGCGCGGGAATGCTGCCCTGCCCGGGACGTTCGCATTTTCCAGCCGGCCTATAAGTGCACTTCGCATCAGCGGATCGAGTGCCATAACACGGTGGGCCACCATTTCCATAGAGTCGAAGAGTGGTGTGCCACGCGTGTAACCGATCGCTTCGCCAGAGATGCCGGCATCTGTCTCAATCCGAAGGACTACAAAATCCCGAGTTGTAATTTCAGTCGGACCTAAGCGAAGGGTATGGGGCAGGGGAATGCGGCACTCCGCGATCGAGACCTTCGTGATCTTCATTGGTCAGCGGACACTCATTTGCCAACCCAGCCACCGTCGACAAAGATCGATTGACCGGTGACATATTTGGCTTCGTCGGAACAGAGGAATGATACAACAGAGCCAATCTCCCAGGGCGTGCCGGCTCGACCCAATGATATTTGGGCCAAAACGCCTGGCAATAAGTCAGGATGCTTCATAACCCACGCTGTCATCGGAGTATCGATCAGTCCCGGATGCACGCAATTAACACGTACGCCTGCCGGCGCTACTTCCGCCGATACATTGCGTGTAAGAGCCTCGAGCGCCAGCTTCGCAGGAGCATAGTGCGTGCGTCCTGGCAGAACCTTACCAGCCTGGATAGACCCGATATTGACGATTGCTGCCGATCGCTTCGTCTGAATGACACGCCGGCAGAGCACTTGGGAGCACAACCATGCACCACGAAGATTTATGTCGGTTAGGCGGGTCCACTGTTCGTCCGTTAACTCAAGAAACGGCACGATTGTTTCGATTCCAGCATTGTTCACGAGCAGATCGATGGGGCCGAGCTCGTCCCAAACTCTTTCAACCATAGCCTCCACTTCGTTCCGCTTGGAGACATCGGCCTTTACCGCCACTGAACGTCTTCCCTTCGCACGGATCGAAGCTGCTACTTGTTCGGCTTGCTCCGGCTCGTCGATATAATTTACCGCGACATCGGCGCCATCATCGGCAAGCACCTCGGCAATGCCTCGGCCAATCCCACGTCCCGCGCCGGTTACGATTGATATCTTTCCTTTTAGTTTCAATTCGCGCGCTCCACAGGGGAATGAAAAATCAAAACGACGAATTACGCTCCGAAATTAGTATCCGCAACGGACCGAGAATAGTCGTCAGTTCTCAATAATTGCGACGGCGCGAACAGGTGCAGCTGTCGTCTGAACCCATTTTATTGGGAAGACGCTCACTCGGAACCCTGAGGAAGG
Source organism: Candidatus Acidiferrales bacterium (assembly GCA_050746865.1). Taxonomy (GTDB): domain Bacteria; phylum Acidobacteriota; class Terriglobia; order Acidiferrales; family UBA7541; genus Palsa-295. Next base: position 306 of record JBOGMU010000098.1, on the reverse strand, counting down.
CACTTGGTCAAGATTCGTAAGGTTCTCCAGATGATAATATTCGCGCTTCATCATCACGCGATGCGACTCCCAAAATTGCTTGCGTTCAAACATGGCCCAAATCGGAGGATCAAATGTCACAGCGTCTATTCCCATCATGACGATTCCTTGGTCTAGGAACCACTCAGTGGCTTCCGATGTCATACCGACATGATCGGTTAAGTACGCCTCGGTGTCCTGAATTTTACCCGCCCCAGTATGAATCAGGACGATATCTTGTGGCTTCAAGGTGTATTTGATGCCGCATAGAGCCTTTTTTGCGTCGCC
>JBOGMU010000097.1:0-17489 GCA_050746865.1 Candidatus Acidiferrales bacterium | reverse complement strand
TCACCAGCGTCTGGATCGGGTAGTAGACCATCGGCTTGTCGTAAATAGGCAGTAGGTGCTTGTTCGTCACCCGCGTCAACGGATTCAACCGGCTGCCGGTCCCCCCGGCCAGAACCACGCCTTTCATAAAACCTCCCAAGATGCGGATGCTTGCGCCGCCGGCGCAAATTAAAAACCTTTCGAGTGCGCTTCGCAGTGGATGCGTCGCAAATGCAATTCTAACAAGCTAGACCGACTTTTAAATCTTATCACTGCGTCTCGCTGCTCCAGACCACTCGTCCGAAGATGCTCCGCTTAATCGCCACGTTTGGGCCCGGATCGCTCGGAAATTCATAATGGTATGGCTGAAACAAATTCTCGCCGACGACAGATAATTCCAAATGGTCATTGACCATCCATGCGAGTCGGGCGTCCGCCGTGGAATAAGCGGGAATGCCCTGCGATGCAAGTTTGCTCACGAAACGATAATCGAAATCGAACGTGAAGCGCTTCGGCAAGTCCCAGGCGGATTGCGTTAGTACCTGGTGCTGCGGGCTGGTGCCCTCTACAATCGGCGCGGTACCGATATCTTCTGAATTGGTGCCCCGGTTCAACACCATGTGCACATACGAATAAGAACCGCGCAGGCGCCACCAATCCCTGGGACGCCATTCCGGAGCGATTTCGCCGCCGTACGTCGAACCCACGAGCCCGTTGCCGAACCGTACCGGAATCAGATTGTGCGGAGGAGGTGGCGAATCTTCTACAAACTCAGGTGCCGTAATGTCTTCGCTGAAAAGATCGTGGTACTGGTTAAAGAACGTTGCCACATCGACGTAAGCGCTCGGCGTCATCAAGCTGCGGAAGCCAAGCTCGTAACCATCGAGCTTTTCCGAAACAAAATCGGGATTCGCGATAATCCGCGCAAAAACGGGCAGGCCGTTAGGTGAGGTCGGGGTGACGAATCCGGATAGATTGAAATCCCGCTCGGCGTTGGAGGGCGTGCGAACTGCGTGCGTAAAAGCTAGCCAAACCGTTCGCGTTTCGCTTGGCGTCCAGAGCAGCCGCCCGCTTGGCTCGAGTTCCAGACCGGTGTAGTTTGTCTTGATGAACTTGCTTCCGGCCTGAAGGACAAGCCGGTCGGGAATTAAAGTGATGTCGTCTTCGAGAAATCCCGTAAATAGCGTATCGGTTCGCTCCGGCGGCGTGAAAAATAGGCCCGTTGTCGGCGCGAGTTCGTCGCCATCGCTCGCGCGAGCACTCGCGCCCCAGGCGAGACTATTCCGGTTCCCCAGTGGCGTGCGCTGCACATAATCCACGTCGAATGTTTTGCGAATGTCCCCGAAATTCGGCTCTCGCCGGTTCGTTGCGTCGTAGTAAGCCTGAATTTCGACGTCCTTGTTTTCCCCCAGCGTTCGCGTCCAACGCGCAAGAATATTCCCGCCAGAGAGGCGCATGTCCCCATGCAGGACCTGCGAATACGGCGGGGAGTAATTGATTGCCGTGACGGTTTCGCCTGCGCGCTCGCGGTAAATGTCGCCCTGCACCGTCAACGTGTCGCGCCCGTTTTCTTCCCAGTCCACGCGAAAACCGCCCTGCTGCGAGCGCCACGCATCGTAGTTGTCGTGGTCCGTATGATATTGCGCGCTGCGGTCATATCCTTTGGCGTAGACCCGATAAGACAGGCTGCCGCTGGCGTTGTGTCCGCCGTACCGCACGCTCGCAAAGCCGCGCGTGAAACTCGATGTAGCGCCATCGAAGACAATTCCTTGCGTCTCTTCGCTGCTCTTCGTGATGATGTTGATCACGCCGTTCACGGCGTTCGGCCCCCAAACGATGCCGCCAGGTCCCCGAATTACTTCAATGCGATCGATATCGTCCATCATCGTGTCTTGTACTTCCCAATACGTTCCAGCGAGCAGCGGGTTGTAAACGCTCCGCCCGTCCATCAGCACCAGTACATCGCGATTGAGGCGACTGCCGAAGCCCCGAATGCCGATAGAGCACTTATTTGCATCAATCCGCGTGACCTCCACGCCCGGCGCTAAACGAAGCGCGTCGGGAATTGTCGTCGCACCCGAACGTCGAATATCATCCTGAGTGATTACGTAAATCGCCGCGGCTGTCTTCCAAACTTCAGTCGGAGTTTTCGACTGCGTGGTGACTTCGATTTTCCCGAGCTGCTCCAAGCTGAGTTGCTTTAGTGGGTTTTCCGCGGTTGGAGTCGGCGTGGTCTCCTGCGGCGACCGAGCGGCAGCGCCTAACGCAAGCAAGAGAGTAGCAAGGGCCAAAAAGAAGTATTGCTTCGACCGACTATCGCCGTAACCAGGTCTAACGCTCTTTGCGGCTCGCATGTGGCTGGACGTAAAGATATTGCGACAGCAGACCCCCGCGCGGTAGGCCGGCGGCGATTTCTCGTGCCCCTTGTGCTCAGATTGTTACATCCCGTGCGGCGACAATGACCCGCTTCTTCGGGCTGGTGTGCAAGCCGGTTTACGACCCTGCGATTGCCTTCCGCCCCCAGGAACCTTGCGCGAAAACGATAGTTTAAAGGCGAAGCCTCACTAATACATGGATCACCGTAGAAGCCCTGCGGCGTTTACAGTACGCACCGCTCCCAAATAGTCTCAGCACTGTTTGAAAGTTATCTCAGACTCTGCAGCATCCCCAAGATATCGCTCATGGCTATTGACTTCCTATGTCAACACGGGACTATAATCCGCCCACCTGGATAGACCGAGGCCTGCTCGAGCGGCCGATCTTCATTATTGAGGACCTGACCACGACTCCGGCGGGCAAGGAGGTTATCGTGGGTTCCATGCAAAATCTGCTGTACGGTTTGTTAGTCCTCTGGGGTGTAATTACGGCCGCGCTTATTGTCATGATGATTTATAAGAGCACGCTCGAAACACGTGAAGAGGATCAGTTGTTTCTCGACGCCGCGCAAAATCACATGGCTTCCGAGCAGCGTTTGATCGTTCAAAGGATCGAGAAGCTGCACCGGCCCGTGATGGCGTTGATGGTGGCATCCGGTGCCTTGCTGGCGGTAATTGCGGCGCTCTGGATCTACCAAGGCTTCCAGACTTTCTAGCTTTCGCGACAAGCCCTCGCTGCCCAGAGCCCCGCCATGGGTGTATTCTCCCGCCTAGTCGTTTGTCCGGCGCGCTGTTGCCTCAATGTCTTGCTGCTGTGGCGGCCGACTGGAATTTTATTCGGGTGCTTTTGCTGCATTTCTGAACTCAGCAATCCGAGAAAAACATGGCCGAACTTGACAGCCACCGCCGAGGCGCGGGCTCAAGCGCCATTGCACCGAATTAGTGATGCGGCGTCTGACTAATCAAATTAACGAATAGCCGATACGCCCCTGGAACGCCCGCCGGCAATTCGCGAAAGAAAACCAATCCAGCGTAAATGTAAACGCCTTTGCCGTACCGCGCATACATCAGTGCGCCATCCACCGGCGGCTCGTCTGGGTCCTGCAATGCGAGAATTGGCGTGTAGTGCGAGTCCCACTTGTCCCAATAATACGTCCCGCGCTCTTGCACCCAGCCCTTGAAATCCTGCTGCGTGATTTTGTTGGGTGTGTTCAGCAGCGGATTTTGCGGAGCAAGAAACGTCACCGGCGAATTGGGATCGGTCGTACGCGCCAAAGTGTTTGCTTTCGAACCATCCATCGAGGCCGGCTGGTAAGGCGCAGGTTTCAGCCTTCCCCAAGAAGGCTCGCGTTCGTATTGCACCACCAATGTGCCGCCGTTTTTCACGTAGTCGAGCATACGTGGGTTCGCCTCCGCCACGTCGGGCCGCAGTTCATAGGCGCGAATGCCGAGGACAATCGCGTCATAGCGGCTCAAATCGCCAAACGACACAGCCACGTCGTCGAGCATGTCCACTTGAATCCCGGTCTGCCGCAGCACTTCAGGCAAGGGATCGTTTTCCGCAGCTACGTAGCCGATGTGAAGGCCCGTGGGAATATTCAGATTGAGCACATGAACGGTCGCATCGTTTGACTCGCTCCAATCCCGCGTCGGCAATGTGGGAATGGGCTCCAGAGAAGTACGGAAGGTCTGATCGCCGAGCTTCGCATATGGATGAAGAGGATAAGCTCCCGCTCCTAGTCCGGCTGGCGGCGTGATCGCATATCGTACCAATTGGTCGCCGGGTTCCGAAAAGTCGAGCGGCGCGATTGGTTGCACGGTCCAGCCCCTCGGGGCATCGAGGCCCACAGAAACTTTGGCTGCCTGCTCTCCGTGATAGCGAACCCGCGCGAGCAGCTTGATCGGCGCGGAAGCATGCTTTTCCGGCACCATAATTTCAGGCGGTTCCACGGTGAGTGTAACGGCAGGTACTAATTCGAGCGGATACGTCTCGATGCGCACCGTTTTCGTCTCTGAAAATTCCACCGTGCGCACCACGTGGAATGTGTAGTTATCCAGTGTTACGGGCAGTACAAATCGCACCAGCGGTGTTGGGAAGGGCAAGATCGCTTGCGCTGGAGTGACGGCTGGCGGGGTCGCGTCCGCGGGAATAGCCACATTGAAACGATAGGGCCCGTTCTGCCGAGGCGCTGGCGAGACAGTCCAACCCTTTGGAACATCCAGGCTGGAAGACTCGATCGGCGCCTGTACATCGACGGCGGGCTTATCCGGAAAATTCGCCGTGACGGAAAAATTCTCCCCCGCGACCAGTTCGTGGCGGTCTGCATTCAGCGCGATTGACGGCGAGACCACCTTCTCCATCGCGTGATCGATTCTTTCGTGCACCTCATTGAGATCGAAGAGCGCTTGCGACTTGCCTTGTCCGCCTTGCTCGCTCACTTCTTCCGTCAGGCTCGCGATTTCTTTTCCCGCTTCCGCAATCGAGTGAGCGGCCGCGGCGCGATCCAAAGAAAGCTCTTGTGTTGCCGCGGTACTCAGCGCCTTTTCGGCGGAATCAAGTGCCAGCGCCATCATGGACTTGTAGCTCGGATAGCGATCCGCCAGTGCCGTAATCGGCTGATCGAGCAATTTCGGATCGAATACGCCTCCCGGTTCGCCTTGCGGCGTCTCGATGACAAGGTTTGACTGCCGCCTGCCGAATCCGCCGCCGAAAAGCTGCGGGGTTCCTTGCGACGGCTGCTGTCCATGCCCCTCCGCGCCCATCTCGACGTAGCTAATGCCCCAAAGCGGTGAAATTTCGTCGGTCGGAAGGTGAACGCTGGGGGGAGGGGAAGCCGCAGGCGCGCCGTCGCCTCGACCACCCTGAGGACCGCCTCTTCCGCCTCGGCCCGCGCGACCGGGACCGGGGCCAAAGCCGAAATTTGCGGGCCGTAATTCAAGAGACGTCTTCCAGGCCGGCAGTCCTTCGCCGAGCTGATCGGCAAATTTTGAAGGGTCGGCCGCCTCGGCAACGGCTACGGGCGTTAGCAGACCACTTGCTTGATGCTGGCCGTGACCATTCTTTACGCCGCCCCAGCCATTGATCACTACGTCCGGCCGGAACGTGCGAATCACCCGCACCATGTCCTCCATCGGAAGCTGATCGCCCCAGATCGCCATCGTCCACTTCGGGGTCTTCGAAAAGCCGGTGTCAATCGCGCGCGTGAAATATTGATGAACGCCATAATGGCTGCCTGCGGAGAGAAGCTCGATCGTGCGCACCACGCCGAGCTCGCCATCCTGCTCTGGTCCAACGGCATTTTGACCGCCCTGTCCGCGCGTGATCGTGAGCAGCGCCACATCCGCATTAACTCCGCGCGCGAGGTACGCCAGCAAGCCCGCATCTTCATCATCCGGATGCGCTGTTATGTAGAGAATTCTCGTGGCTACACGCGATTGGTTGATCGCTTCCACGGACTCTGCCAGCGGAAAGCCGGGCCGCGATTGCGCAAATAGCGTCGCACCGATCGATACCACTGCGGCCAACGCAATCGGCCACACAAATCCCACAATTCCAGGCTTTTTCATCGAACCCCCTCAAAAGGCCACTCCCGCAGCCAGTTTGCGCGCACCAAATATACAAGAATTCCCACGGAAGCCGCAGCGCCCGCAGCAATCATTGGACGCGACCCGGTAGATAGAAAAATAGCGATCCAGCCGATGATCGCGATTGCCACTGGAACCGGGTAGAACCACATTCGGAAAGGCAAGCGGTCGGCTCCCCATTTCCTTCGCAGCAGAATCAAACCGGCCGCTTGGCCGACGAATTGGATGATGCAGCGCATCGCCAGGATGGACCGAATTGCGTCACGCAACGTCAACGAAAAGCTGAAAATGATCGCCACGGCTCCAAGGGCCAGCAGCGATACGTGTGGAAAGTGCCCCTTTTTATGGAGTCGTCCAAAAATTGCAAAAAAATTGCCGTCCTGCGCCGCCGCGTAGGGCACGCGTGAATAGCCGAGCGTTGCCGAAAATACAGAACCGAATGCCGTAATCAGAATCAGCACGGTGGCAAGCTCGGCCCATCGTGACCCGAATACGCGTTCCACAAACAGGCTGACTACCGCCTTTGTCCTGGCGACTTCCTGCCAGGGAATCACCGCCAGAACACTCGTCTGCATGGCGAAATACAGAACCGAAATCCCGATGATGGAAAGAAAAATCGCGCGCGGAATATTGCGCTCGGGATTTTTCATTTCGCCGCCGAGATTGCACACGTTGTAATAACCGAGGTACGAGTACACGGTTTGAACCGTCGCGTGACCCAGCCCGGCGAAAAATATCCAGGAGAAATTCCAGGCACCCGGAGGAAGGCTAAACACCAGGTTTGAATGAAAGTGGGTAGCACCGCCGTAAATCAGCCACAGAATCGTTCCGATCACAATCACGCAAAGAACGATCGAAATGCGGCCGATGGTTCTGATGCGGCGGTAGAGCAACACGACGGCCAGCACCACAACCGCCACCGCGATCACGTTTTCGGCGTGCCCGCCGAGTGCGCCGAGAATGCTGCGAGCTCGCGCCGATCTCGCCGTCAGATACGTCGAATAATCCGCGAATCCCAACGCGCCCGAGGCGATGCTAAGCGGTCCCTGAAACAGCGTCTGCCAGATATAAAGGAACGACATCAGTCGGCCCCAGCGTGCCGGCCCGTACGCCTCGCGCAAAAATACGTAGCTGCCGCCCGCTTGCGGCATTGCCGCGCCAAGTTCCGCCCATACGCAACCATCGAACAATGCGAGGATCGCGCCAAAAACCCATGCAATCAGCGACTGCGGCCCGCCCATGGCCTGCACCACAAGCGGAATTACGACAAAAGGCCCAATGCCGACCATGAACGTGACGTTCAGGGCGGTCGCTTCGACAAGCCCGAGCCCACGTTCAAGCTGTTCTTCGGGTGCAGCCAAGCCTGCCTCCACGGAACGCCGAGAATATCAGCAAAACCCAAATTGCCGATAAAGTTTGGGGTGTTTAGACGTGGAGCTGCGGCCTTTAGCGCAGGACGCCCAGCGATCCCCGTGCAGAAATTCTCGCAGGCTAACCAAAACCGCGCAGGCTTGGGCTACCATATTGGCGTCAATCCAAGGACGAACAATTGGCTCGAGGGATTGTAGGAAGGAAACACGGGTGCTGCAGCCCCGGCCTAAATATAAGCGCATGAATTCGGCTTTAGCGCCTGAGGCCATGCCTCTCCTGCTGCGCGGCCTGCTCATCTCTCTTTTCATCGCCCTTGCGTCCGCGTCCCCAACCCGAGCGGGGGAAATCACTCTCCCGCCCGAAGCGATCAAAGCAATGTCGGACATCTACGCCGGCAACCCGGACGCCGCCATAGCAATCGCGCAATCCATCCAAGAAAGCGAACCCGATCATCCGCTTGGGTATCTGCTCGAAGCCGAGGCCGATTGGTGGAATATCTATTGCGCCGCTTGCGAGATTAAATGGGGAATGGTTGACGATTTCTCTCACGGCAAACGTCCCACGCATGAGCCATACATCAAACTTGCCGACAAGGTGATCGCAACGGCGAAGGTTCAGCTCGCCGAGTCGGAAACCGCTGAAATGCATCTCTATGCGGGACTCGGCTACGCCTTAAAGGCGCGGGTCTACGACGAACGGGATGAACATCGTAACGTAGCGCGCGCAGGCATAGCTGCGCGTACCGAATTTCTGCGAGCCTTGCAGCTCGACCCCCATCTGGCAGACGCGACCGCGGGGCTCGGCTTCTATAACTACTACGTCGATACGCTGTCGCCCATCGTGAAAGTGCTGCGCTTCTTCATGGGCATTCCGGGCGGCAACAAAGAGACAGGCATTCGTCAAATGAAGGAAGGCGCGCAGAGCGGAGTGCTATTCGCCGTAGATACGCGCTACTACCTCGCGAAAAATCTCCGCACCTTCGACCTGAAGTATGCAGACGCCCTCGAAATTGCACAGCCGCTTGCCGAGAAATATCCACACAATGCAATTTTCCTTCTGCTCGCAGGGAATCTAAACGCGGAACTTGGTCGAAAAGACCAAGCCGCAGTTTTTTTTCGCGACGCACTCGAAGCGCCTGTCGCCGATGAGGATTGCGCCGCCCGCATCAAAGATATGGCCAACGCCTTCCTCGACTCCCTGAATTAGAAGCGTCAACTGTGACGCTGCGGAGCGCGTGGCGGGCCGTGTCGACATTTTATACCGCACATCCTTGGCGCGGCTACGAAGAGCTCGACTCGGTAGAGGGCACCTGAATAGGGAATTTGCGAATGAGACTTAGATTGAAATCAATAAGCCCAGCGCATTAGGACCGCGCCAGTCGTATAGCCCGCGCCTACACTAATTATGAGCACCAGGTCGCCCTTGCGCAATCGCTTTTGCTCTACGGCGTCGGCCAGGCCCAGCGGGATCGTCCCGGCGGTCGTATTCCCGAAGCGGTCTATATTGACAAGTACTTTTGAGTCATCCACGCCGATGCGCTCCTGCATCGCGCGAATGATTCGCAAATTCGCCTGATGCGGCACCACAAGCGCCAGATCTCGGCCGGTCAAGCTGTTGCGGTCGAGAATTTGCGAAGCCAGGTCGCTCATCCGCCGCACGGCGTATTTGAAAACGCTCTGGCCCTCCTGATGCACGTAATGCATGCGCTGCTCGACGGTCTCGGCCGAGGCCGGATGTTTCGAGCCGCCTGCGGGCATATAGAGATTGCATCCGCCGGAGCCGTCGACATCGTGCGAGAAGTCGATGATTCCTTCCGAATCGCCATTGGCCGGCTCGAGCAGCACCGCTCCGGCTCCGTCTCCAAATAGCACGCATGTGGCGCGATCCTTAAAATCGAGGATAGAGGTCATCACATCTGAGCCGATCACCAACACTTTCTTGTGAGTCCCCGCGCCGACGAATTGCGCACCCACCGTCAACGCATACGCAAACCCGGAGCACGCAGCGGAAAGATCGAAGCCCCACGCGTTTTTTGCGCCTAGCCGGTGCTCGATCAGGCAGGCCGTCGCGGGGAAGAGCATATCGGGCGTAACAGTCGCCACCACGATCAGCTCGATCTCCTCGGCCGAGACTCCCTTCGCGGCTAGAAGTCTCTTTGCGGCTTCGGTGCCCAGATGCGACGACGCCACACCAGGATCGGCGTAATGCCGCTCGCGAATTCCGGTACGCGTGCGGATCCACTCGTCCGTTGTATCGACGATCTTCTCCAGATCGTGGTTGCTCACCACGCGGGGCGGAACGTAACCCGCCACTCCCGTAATCTTTGCCGCGATGCGCTTGCCCATTCGTTCTCCGTTAACGTGAGTGAATCGGGATTGTATGCAATCCCGCGCAACAATAACAAGCAAAAGGCGTCGATGGATTCCACGAGACGTGTTCCCGTTTTAATCTCGCGGCGGAATTGTGTATTCTGATCAGCCATGTCAAAACGTCCCAAACCAATCGTCCTCACCGTGCTTGACGGCTGGGGCTATCGCCCTGAAACGAAGGGCAATGCCATCGCGCTCGCACGCAAGCCGAACTACGACCGCCTGCTTAAGGAGTTTCCAAACACGCTGATCCACACCTCCGGACCGTTCGTCGGGCTGCCCGAAGGACAAATGGGAAACAGCGAAGTCGGCCACATGAATATCGGCGCCGGCCGCGTGGTGCAGATGGACATCACGCGCATCGACCAAATGATTGCGACGGGAAATTTCTATCGTCAGCCTCTGCTGCTCGAAGAGATGCAGCGCGGCCGCGAACACCAGCTCCATCTAATGGGCTTGGTCAGCGACGGCGGCGTTCATTCACAATTGCAACATCTTTTTGCGCTGCTGCGCATGGCCAAAGAGCAAAAGGTCTCGCGCGTATTCATCCATTGCTTCACCGACGGGCGCGACACGCCGCCCAACAGCGGCATCGATTACATCCGTCAGCTTCAGCAAAAAATGCGCGAATACGCCATCGGCGAGATTGCCAGCGTCAGCGGCCGCTATTACGCGATGGACCGCGATAATCGCTGGGAGCGCGTCGAAAAGGCTTACCGCGCGATGGTGCACGGAGATGCGCCTGCGAAATTCACCGATCCGGCCGATGCGATACGCGCCAGCTACGAAAAGGGTGTGACGGATGAGTTTATTGTGCCCGCCGTGATCGTCAGCGAAGCCGAGCCGGGCAAGCCGTCTGCGCCGCGCGGCCTGATTCGCGATGACGACGCCGTGATTTTCTTCAACTATCGCGCCGACCGAGCCCGCCAGATGACGCGCGCGCTCGTCGAGCCGGGTTTCCCGGAAATCGTCGATCCGAATCGCCCGAAAAACCTGCTCTACACCGGCATGACGCAATACGACAAAGCCTGGCCGTGGCTGCGCTACGTGCTGCCACCGGAAAAACTCGAAAATATTTTAGCAGCGGTTTTCGCGGGCTTTGGTTTTAAGAATCTCCGCGTGGCGGAGACAGAAAAATACGCGCACGTCACGTATTTTTTTAACGGCGGTATTGAAAAGCCGTTCGCGGGCGAAGAACGCGTCCTTGTTCCCTCGCCCAAGGTGCCGACTTATGACCTGCAGCCGGAAATGTCCGCTGCGGGCATTGCAGACGCAGTGATTCACGCGATCGAAAAAGGCGATTTTGACGCCATCATCATGAATTTCGCCAACGCGGACATGGTGGGCCACTCGGGCAAGCTCGAAGCAACGATCAAGGCGTGCGAAACGGTGGACGAATGCCTGGGCCGCATCTATCGGGCGCTCAAACCGCGGGGTGGCGCATGGCTCATCACCGCCGACCATGGCAACGCCGAGACGATGATTGATCCGGTCACAGGCGGCCCGCATACGTATCACACAACTAATCCAGTTCCGTTGATTTTCGCCACTGAGGACAGCCGCATGCAGCTCAAGCCTGGCGGTTCGCTACGAGATATCTCGCCGACGATGTTGGGAATCCTTGGCCTCGACGAGCCACGCGATATGACCGGCCACGATCTGAGGGACACCTCCTCCTAGTATCATCGCAAAACGACAGAAGCCGAAGGGTTCGTTCAAGGGACCTCATGTCCGGTTTCAGCGGGCATTTCGTTCGCTTGATTGTTCCCATATTGGGCACACGATTCTATTCTTGTCAAACCAGTGAAAGTGATCGCGCGGAGAACCCTGCGGCGGTTTATTGACTCGCTTGCCGGCAGCGCCGACCAAAGAGCCGTTAAAACGGCTCTTGAGTCCTGGTTTCACGAAGTCAGACGGGCCGAATGGAAGACGCCTGCTGATGTCGTCAGCATGTACGGCAATGCAAGTCTCGTCGGACCAGATAGAGTTGTCTTTAATATTAAAGGCAATTCTTACCGGCTCGTTGTCGCGATCAACTACGCCCGCCAGATCGTCTTTATAAAATGGATTGGTTCTCACTCACAGTGCGACAAGATTGACGGCAGGAAAATGAACTATGGAAATCAGACCGATCAAAACTGAAAAGGATTATGATCGAGCGCTTCGTCGCGTGGAAACGCTCTGGGAAGCGCCCCAGGGCTCGTCCGACAGCGACGAACTCGACGTGCTCGCCACTTTGATCGAAGCCTACGAACGCGAACACTATCCGATCGATGCTCCCGGTCCCCTTGACGCAATCAAGTTCAGATTGGACCAGCGGGGAGAAGACTTGCGTTCGCTGATTGGCGTGATTGGCCAGCGAACACGCGTCTACGAGGTTATGCGCGGCGACCGTCCCCTTTCGTTGAACATGATCCGTCGATTGCACAAGCGCTTCGGGATTCCGGCAGAGGTGTTAATCCAGCCAATTCGCAAAACCAAGATTCGAAAGCCTACCGTCTGTCGCGCAAGGAAACACAATCGGTCGGCAATCAGGAAATCTGCCTAGTAATATTCCGCGAAGCACAATCGCCGCCCCTGAAATTATTGCCCCGGGGCAAAATCCGCGGGCTTCTGCGCGATATAACCAAGCCGCGCTATCACGACCACCGCATGCTTTTTCTTCTTCTTATCGTTAAGCTCCATCGGAGTTCCGTCCGGATTCACAATGCTTACGACGACCTTGTGATATTTCCCGTCCTGCGGCGTTGTGGGCGAAAAGCCGATCGTGTATTGATTCCGCAAAAAAGCAGCTACCGAACTGAAGATCCCGGGTAGCTCTCCCGTGAATCGCGGGAACCACGCGTAGCCGCCCGTCATCTGCGCAAACTGGTTCAATTGATTCTTCGCCTGTATGTATTCGATGGGATTGTTTCCGTAAAGGTCATACTCTTCGCCCGTACCGACGGCGAACACCGTCACGTCCGTTTCCTTCATTAGGTTGTACGTTTCATCCAACCGATGGTGGCTGATCGTATCGAATCCGCGGGTAATCAACAGAATCGATTTCTTGCCTTTCACATCCTTAAGCTCGCTGATGGTGCCGAACAACGCATCGAACAGGGCCGATTCATGAAACGCTGGGAACCCATACGCAAGCTGTTGCAGCGCTGCATGGACTTCGTCGGCGTTATGCGTGAAATCCACCTGCAGCGTTGAACGCAAATCGAACGTTTTAAGGGCCACCCAATCCGTCGGCTTCAATTGACTGAGGAACGCATCGGCCCAGATGGCGTCTTTGTATCCGAAATAGCCATACGCCTGCGCGCTGTACTCCAGCAGCATCACAATGGTGATCGGGGCATCGCTCGGCGAGAAATTCGTCACCTGCTGCTCCACGCCGTTATCGGTCAGCTTGAAGTTCTCCCGCCTGAGGCCAGTCACAATATTGCCGTCTTTGTCCGTCACGACGGCATCGATATTCACTAGGTTGGATTGAACAGTGATCTCGGACTGCGAGTTCGGCGGCCCGCCTTGCGTGGGAGTTTTCTTTTGGCTGCTCGGCGGAGTCGCTGGTTCCGTTTCCGCCGGCGCGGGCGCTTGCGGTCCCTGCTGCTGCGCAAATGCAGTGAACGCCTGCGGCGGTATTCCAAGCGCGGCGATTAGGACTCCGAGAAGCGCAGCCTGCCGCCAAGTGATAGATCGCATATTCCCCCCCGCCAATTAGGATGCCCGCCCAGCCTCAGGCGGATGGTTCGCATTTCGCAGCAAAACGGCCCTTCCGCGCTCAAACGCCCCGTAGCCACATGATAGTATGAAATATTCCGCTGCGCGAATCCGGCGCAGACAAATGAGGAGGCATCAACGAATGCTGCGAGAGAAATTGTTCACTGCAATACTCGTGCTCGCCGGACTGCTCGCGGCCGCGCCCCTCTCCCATGCTCAAAACAGTTCTGTTCCTCCGAACGCTTCGGCGCAAGCACCCTTGCCTTCTCCTGCACTCGTGCAGATCGAAACTGAGGCAACAAACTGGCTGCAAGGGTTGGTCCGCATCAACACGACGAATCCCCCTGGCAACGAAATCGCTGCCGCAAATTACATTAAGGGCATTCTCGACAAAGAAGGGATTAATTCCGAAATCTTCGAAACCGCCCCCGGCCGCGGATTCATCGTTGCCCGCCTTTCTTCCAGCCCAGTTCCCGATCCATCTAAGGCGCTGCTCTTGCTGGGCCATCTTGATGTCGTCGGCGTCGATCGAGGCAAGTGGACGGTCGATCCCTTCGGTGGCGTCATCAACGGCAGCTACCTTTACGGCCGCGGCGTGATCGACGACAAAGCGATGACCATCGCCAACATGGCCGCCCTGATCGAGCTAAAGCGTAGCAACGCCCACCTCAATCGCGACCTGATCTTTCTCGCCGAAGGCGATGAGGAGGCGGGCGGCGCTCAAGGCATGCAAGTGGTCGTCACAAAATATTGGGACAAAGTCGCGGCCGGTTTTGCGATCAACCAGGGCGGCGATCTTCAAATGAAGGACGGCAAAGTGCAATTTGTCGGCGTGCAGGTCAGCGAGAAAGTCGATTCAAAAGTCGACGTGGTCGCCACCGGGACGCCGGGCCCCGCCGCGTTGCCGCTCAAAGATAATCCAGTCGCGCATCTTTCAGCCGCTATTGCGAAAATCGCGGCTTATGACACTCCCATTCAATTCGACTCCGTCACTCGCGCCTATTTCCAGGCGATCGCGCCCGCGCAGGACGAAGACACCGCGAAATGGATGCGCGCCCTCGATACAGCCGATCGCGGCGAACACGCGGCCAAAATCATCTCCGATAAAAATCCGATCTGGGGCGCGATGATTCGCAACACGATCTCGCCGACCGTCCTTCAAACCGGCACAAACGCAAATCTCATTCCGGCTCAAGCGAAAGCCGTGCTCGATATCCGCATGCTGCCCGGCGACCCGCTCGATCTGCTCGTCTCAAAACTGAAAGCCGCTGTGAACGATCCCGCAGTTCGCCTTGAAGTCGAGCCGGGCGCGGAACCAGCGCCTTCGTCTTCCGTCAGCTCCGATCTTTACAATTCGATCACGCGCGTTGCCGGCAGCGAATTTGCCGGAGCGCCCGTCGCACCGTATCTTTCCCCGAGTGCCACGGATTCGTCGTTCCTGCGCGAGCGCAGCGTGCAGACATACGGTCTGCTTCCATTTCCGATCACTCCGGAAGACCGCGCCCGCGCCAACGGCAACGATGAGCGCATCTCGCTCGATGCATTTCGCAAGGGAGTTGAATTCATCTATAACGTGGTCAGCGGTTTTGCCGTAGAAAAGTGAGCGCGATGCCCGAGCGCAGGGCGAAGATAGTCTGCACGCTGGGACCCGCAAGCCATTCACCGGCGATGATCGAAAAGCTCATTGCCGCTGGAATGGACGTTGCGCGCCTGAATTTTTCCCACGGCACGCACGAAGAACACGCCGCACTGATTAAATCCGTCCGCCGCGTCTCCGAGCGCCACCGCAAAGGCATCGCAATCCTCGCCGATCTGCAAGGCCCAAAGATTCGCACGGGCCTCATCGAAGGCGGCGCGCCGCTGCGGCTGCGTTTCGGCCAAAAGTTTTTTATCACCACGCGCAACATTAAAGGCACCGTCGAAGGCGTGAGCACCACGTTCCGCGGCCTTCCGCGCGCCGTGCGCAAAGGAGACAGCATCCTGCTCGCCGACGGCGGCATAGCGCTTCGCGTTCTCTCCGTTCACGGTCAGGACGTGATGTGCCACGTCGAAAACGGCGGTCTGCTCGGCGAACACAAGGGCATCAATCTCCCTGGCGTAAGGCTGAAGATTCCGTCGCTTACGAAAAAAGACGTCACGGATCTTCGTTTCGCATTATCGGCAGGAGTGGAATACGTCGCTCTCAGCTTCGTTCGCGCGGCAAAAGACGTCGCTGCCGCCAAATCGCTTATCCAACGCGCCGGCAAGAATACGCCCGTCATCGCCAAACTCGAAAAGCCCGAAGCCATAGAGCATCTCGACGATATTCTCGCCACCGCAGATGCCGTCATGATCGCACGCGGCGACTTGGGCGTCGAAATGAGCCCCGAAAAAGTCCCTGTCGTACAGAAGCAAATCATTTCGCGCGCTCGCAATGCCCTCGTTCCCGTGATCACCGCCACGCAGATGCTCGACTCTATGGAAAAGAATCCTCGCCCCACGCGCGCCGAAGCTTCCGACGTGGCCAACGCGATTTTCGATGGCAGCGACGCCTTGATGCTTTCCGGTGAGACTGCGGCGGGTCAATATCCTCTGGAAGCCGTCGGCATGATGGATCGCATCATCCGCGAAGCCGAGGCAAACGTCTTCGATCCGGCCCGTCCCACGCGTTTCGATGAGCATCGCATCAGCGAAGTCATCGCGGGAGCCGTCTGCCACGCAGCCGAAGAATTGAAGATGAAAGCCGTCGTCGTGTTTACGGAAACAGGCGCGTCCGCCCGCCTCGTTTCCAAGTACCGCCCGCGCGTCCCCATCATCGCCTTCACGCCCAATCCCGAGTCCTACCCGCGGATGGGCCTGCTCTGGGGCGTCAACGCGCGCCGCACCGGCGATCTGAAAAATATCGATGAACTCACGCAAGAAGCCGAATCGCGCCTCCGCCAGGAACGCATAGTCGAAGATGGCGACGTGATCGGCATTATTGCAGGCACTCCCGTCGGCGCACGCGGCTCCACAAACCTCATGCGCCTACGCCGCATCGGCGCCATCCCCAAACGCAGCAAATTCTAATTATTTCCTTCTCGTCATCTTGAGGGACGCGAAGCGGACCGAAAGACCCCTCTTGCTACTCCTCCGCGCATGTAGGGTTCAAGCGTAGCGCCGCGTCGCGTCCTTCAGCGCGGCACCTGTCTCTGGCTTCCAGCCTCTAACTTCCGCCATTATTCATGCCGCAGCGCCACCATAGGATCCACCCGCATCGCGCGTCGTGCGGGCACGAATCCAGCAAGTGCGGCGATTAGCGCGATTGCTGCTCCTGCAAGCGCGATCGATGTAACATCATCGATCTTTAATCCGTAAAGCAGGCCTGCAATCTCGTGAGACGCGATTTTTGCCGTCACCAACGAAGCTCCGACGCCCAGCACGACGCCGATGCTCACGAGCGACAGCGTCTCACGCAAAACCATCGCTAGAATGCTGCTCTGTTGCGCTCCCAGCGCTACGCGAATACCGATTTCGCTCGTTCGCCGCTCTACGGCATACGATGTGACGCCATAGAGTCCCACGCACACCAATCCGAGCGCGAGTGCTGCGAAGAAGCCGACAAGTTTCGCGAATAATCGCTCTTGAAAGAGCAATTCATCGATTTGCTGCGTCTGCGTTCCTATGTCGAAAAGGGGCAATCGGTTGTCGATCGACGCCACAGCCGCGCGCACCGATGGAATGAGTGCCGCCGCGTCGCCCACCGTGCGCACTTCGAAATGCATCTGCGGCATGCTGTCAATGTCCTGGACGTAAGGATGGTAGACGGTCGGCGTCACTTCGCGCCGCAGGCTTGTATACTTCGCATCGGAGACGACGCCCACGACTTCCATATCCAGTTTGCTCAGCTTGAAATGCTTTCCGAGCGGACTCTGGCCGGGCCAATATTTCCGCGCCATCGTCTCATTGATCAGCGCAACCTTCGGCGCGTTCTCATCGTCGCGTATGCTAAGATCGCGTCCCGCCAGCAGAGGAATCCCGATCGTCTGCATAAAATCTGCCGCTACCGGAAGCACATCCACACTCGTATCTTCATTCGGACCCACATTGCGCCCCTGAACCGTAATGCTATTGCTCCGCCTGGAAC
>JBOGMU010000096.1:0-3330 GCA_050746865.1 Candidatus Acidiferrales bacterium | reverse complement strand
GATCGTTCAGAAACTGCCTCCGGTTTACGAGGCGGCGGCCGTAATTCTGGTGGACTCGCAGAAGATTCCATCCAGCATGGTACCCTCCACGGTTACCGCCGGTCTGCAGGACCGGCTCGCCAACCTGGCACAGCAGATTTTCAGTAGCAACCGCCTGCAAGCTCTGATCGAGCAGGACGGGCTTTACCGCGACGAGCGTAAGTCCCACAGCATGGAAGATCTGGTGGAAGAGATGCGCGAAAATCTTGGCATTCACCTGATCCACGGGATTGTGACCGGCGCCAACACGGCCCGGGGTACCGGATCGTCGGGCGGAGGCCGAGGGAACCCCGACGCGTTCAGCGTATTTTTCCGCGACTCGAATCCCGCCACGGCCGCGCTGGTCGCTAATCAACTGGCGAATCTCTTTATCGAGGAGAATCTGCGCGCGCGGGAGCGGTACGCCTCCGATACCAGTTCTTTTATCGATCAGCAACTCGACGACGCGAAGAAGAGCCTCGATCAACAGGAAGCCAAGGTCAGCCAGTTCAAGATTCAACATTCAGGCGAGCTGCCGGAACAGGAAAACGCCCTGATTTCAGTGGAAGGAAGGTTGCAAGCCGAGCTGCAATCCTCTCAGGACGCCATAGACCGGGCGCAGCAGAACAAAGTTCTGTATCAGAATTCGCTCTCCATGACGGAAGCTTCGCTAGCTTCGCTTGAGCGGGCATCCAGGCAGGCGGCGGAAGACGCTGCATCCTCGTCCGGCGGCACAGGTTCCACGGCCGCGCCGGCCCCGAAAGCTTCCGACGTTCTGAAAGGTCAGTTGCAGGCTTTACGGTTGCATTACACCGACGATTTTCCGGAAGTGAAGCGCGTGAAGCGCGAACTTGCTGAAGTGGAGGCGCTCGAGAAAAAGCAAGCGGCCGCCGCGGCAGGCTCTCCCACGCAGAGCGCGAATTTCACCACGCCGGGCGGAAGAAGGCCGGATCTGAACGAAGCGGGTTTGACCGGTAGCACGCCGACTCCGCTGACGCCCGAAATCCTCAAAGAAAGAGACCAGGTCGCTTCTCTCAAGAACCAGTTGACCGCGCTCGACATGGAAATCCAGCGCCGCACGGCGGAGCAGGATAACGTTCGCAAGCAGATGGCCAAGTATCAGAATCATCTCGACCAGTTGCCGGTCAGCCAGCAGGATCTCGCCAAACTGACGCGCGATTATGAGATCTCGCGGCAGAATTACCAATCGCTGCTCAATCACAAATTTACGGCCGACATGTCCACGGATATGGAAATGCGTCAGCAGTCCGAGCGATTTACGCTGATCGAAGCGGCGACCACGCCAGAACTGCCCGCGGCGCCCAATCGCCCCTTGTATGACGGTGCGGCCGCGATCATCGCGTTCGGTCTCGCGTTGGCGATCGGCTTCGTGCTCGAGTTTCGCAAAAACCTGTTCCTTGGCGAATGGGAATTGCCGAACGGCATGCCGGTCCTGGGCAGGGTGCCGGCGATCACGTTGCCGCTCGCTCTTAATGGATCGAGCGAATATTCCCAGAGCGGGAACACGCCTGGACCACAGCCATTGCGGATCACCTAGCGCGATTGCGCCGGCGGCCTAAATCGTGTACGAAAACTTTTTTCAGTTAAAAAAGAACCCGTTCCGGATGACTCCGGACCCCGAGCTGCTCTTCTTTACGGGAGCGCATCGCGAGGCGTTCGCGGGGCTGACCTATGCGATTCTCAGCCGCAAGGGGTTCACGGTGCTGACCGGCGACGCAGGCACTGGGAAGACCACGCTGCTCACGGCGATTCTGAAATCCATTCCAGCCACGCGTGCGCATATATGCGTGCTGCTTAATCCCACGCTAACCGCTCCCGAGTTCCTCGAATTGATTCTTTTGCAGTTCGGTCTGCCCGATGTGGGGCCGAGCAAAGCGCAACGGCTGATTTCGTTGCAGCGCTTTCTCGTCGAGAGCGATCATGCCGGCCGTATCCCGGTGCTGATCGTGGATGAAGCGCACATGCTCTCTCCAGAGGTGCTCGAAGAGATCCGCCTGCTTACTAACTTCGAATCGCCGGAAGGGAAGCTGCTTCAGATCGTGCTAGCGGGCCAGAACGAGTTGAATGGAATACTGAACCGCAACGAGCTGCGGCAGTTGAAGCAGCGCATCGCGGTCCGGCTGAATATCAAGGCATTGAATGAATCCGAAGTCCAACAGTATGTGAAGTTCCGCTGGGCTAAATCGGGAGCGGCGCGCGAGTTGCCGTTCGACGATGGCATGCTCTCCAAGGTTGCGCTGGCTTCCCGGGGCATCCCGCGTGTGATTAACGCAATCTGCGACAACGCTCTGCTGCTTGCTTACAGCAACGAGAGCTACCAGGTGCGTCCCGAGCATCTGTACGAAGTGATCCGCGATCTCGATCTTGACAACGGCCCGCGTCCAGCGCCCGCGATTCTTCGCGAGCCGCTGCGCCCGAGGGCCGCGGCTCCGGCGTACGAAAAACCGCCGACTCCGAGATTGCAGACCGCAACGCCTGTTTCACAAGGGGCCGCCGACATGCGGACCCTGAACCGCTATGCACCTCCAGAGCCGAAGACGTCGTTCTTCGCGCGCTGGGCGGGCCGGGGCAAGCCCGCCGGGAAGCGCTGAACGTACATGTGGACCGCAAATGAGCAAAATTTTTGAAGCCCTGAAAAAATCCGACGGCGAAGCATCCGGGATCAGTCTCCCGTTGATCGACGGCGCTGGAAACGCAGCTCCCTCGAATGGGGACGAACTCTCCGAGGCTTTTCCTGGATCGCTGCCGGAAGTCGCCATCGCGCCAGTCAACGAGGCCGCCGTCAAGGAGATTCCGCAAGCGGAGGGA
Organism: Candidatus Acidiferrales bacterium; assembly: GCA_050746865.1. Lineage (GTDB taxonomy): Bacteria > Acidobacteriota > Terriglobia > Acidiferrales > UBA7541 > Palsa-295. Next base: position 483 of record JBOGMU010000096.1, on the reverse strand, counting down.
ATCCGCGTTGTGACGATCCAGCCGCTGGCGACCGCGCCGATTCTTCCGTTCGACGGTTCTCATCCTGGCGCTAGCGAACAGTACCGCATTCTGCGCACCCGATTGAGCCAGCATCCGGCGCAGCCGCGCATGATCGTCGTTTCGAGCGCGTCTCCCGGGGAAGGCAAAACCACCAGTTCGGTTAACATCGCCGGCGCGCTCGCCTTGAAAAACGATGTCAGCGTCCTACTGGTCGATGGCGACTTGCGCCGGTCGAGCATCTCCGGACTGCTGGGCATTGATGTGTCGCCGGGAGTGGCCGAAGTGGTTTCCGGCGCCGTTCCGCTTGAGCAGGCGATCGTGCGCACCAGCCAGATCCCGAACCTCTACGTGCTGCCCGCCGGCCGGTCACAGAGAAATCCGGCGGAGGTCCTCGATTCGCCGCACTGGAAATCGCTTTGCCTGGATCTTCGCGCGAATTTTCAGTATGTGATCATCGATGCT
>JBOGMU010000095.1:0-24858 GCA_050746865.1 Candidatus Acidiferrales bacterium | reverse complement strand
GCGGATTCTTGTATTTAGCAAGCCACGGCGCGCGCTGTTCGAAGTAGCCGGCATTGGCGGCGAACTCCTGCGCCAATTTGCTCATCGTGGTATCCGTAACGCTCACGAAGCCCTGGATTGCGCCTTTCAGGCCGCGCGGATCTTTGTAGACTTCGACGAAACCGTTGGAAAAATCGGGATTCGTATGGTCGTGGACCCAGTCGATGCCGCATTGGATCCAGTCGGCACGGTCACCGGTCTCGTAGTAGCGGATGACATCGTCGATCACTTTCTTTTGCGAGTCCGGTGCATACTGACGCGCGTTTTGGAGAAAGCCAATCGCCTGCTTGAGTTCGCGCGCGTAGAGACCGGCAGGAATTTGGCCGTCGGGCGTGCCTGCGCGATAAATCTGCTGTTCGATTTTGCCGTTGTTCATTGCGAGGCGTGAATTCAGCTCGTAATGATCCGTGAAGCCGGCGAGATCCTTGAGCGTAAGACCGGAATAATAGTTCACCGAACTCGCCCGCAAAGGATCTTCGCCGTTCGGCGGATTCTTGTCCGTGAGCATAGGTTCGAAATGAGGATCGAAAAGCTGCCTATCGAGCGTCTTCAACTCCGCATCGAGCTCCGCCGTCGTGCCAAGCGAGGCACCGTTCTTCAGGGCTTGCTGCGTAGCAGTTCTTAGTTCGGCAGACGTAAAATCCGGCAGGAATTTCACAGAGCTGAACTGGTTGTGATTGCCCTGATTGCCCCAGAAAAGCATCGTGTAATTCTTGATTTTTTCCAGAAGCGCGGGATCGATGCCCTTCGGGTGGGTGATGATCGCTTCGAGCAAATGCTTTTCGCGCAGGCCGTAGACTGAATTCTGGTCATACGCAATCGGGTTTATCGCGATCGCGGCCATGGAAAGCCAGTAGGCATCGAGCTTTTGCTCAGGTGTGAGGTCGTCAAACCCAGGCGCTTGTACCTGCACGAATCCAGTGTCGCGAATCATTTTCACGAGGGGCGATTGCTTCTTCTGCTCAGGCTTTGGCGGCGTTTGCCCCGCGCGAGCGTTCGGCAGCACACCCAAAACGAATGCTGCCAAGCATGCAATTTGCCCCAGACGATTGATGCAGGCCATCGTGTCCCCCAGTTACACCCCTTCGCAATATACACCCGCAGCGCTAACGCTAGCATCGACGCTGCGCAGGAAATGTATGAGGCCGGATGCAGGCCTTCCGCGAGGCACTCGAAACGGAGTCTCGGCCCGGCGGAGACAGCATTTGGCGGTCTTCTCGGCAGTCGGCTAATCGGATCTATGCACTATCGCACGAACTAGCGCCGTAGGCGCGGCACAGCTTAGCCCAGCGCGGAAGCGCTGGGTGTGCAAGAGCTATATGCAAGAGCGCCGTAGGTGCGGCACAGAGTTGTCGCTCGCATGGAACGTAAGCGGTAGCGTGGCGGCCGAGCCCTTGGCCCAGTAGTTCCGGTCACTCTCGCTTGCCCTTCTGGATTTCTGCACTAAGATGTTGTGCATGAGAGACTGGCTAAGATTTCTTCTTATCGCAGCAGTCGGCGCATTTGCATTCGGAGCTATCACGGCACACTCCCAGAGCAAGCCAACGACCAGCACGGTACGCAATTCGGCCGCGATTTCGGCGAATTGGCATGTGGTTCCGGATCTGGCGGAACGCGTCGCCAAATTCAAGCAGGTGAAAATTCCGTTCAACGGCGCCGGGCTTTCAGCCAATGAGAGAAAAATGGTGGCGAAGCTGGTCGAGGCTTCGGCGCTGCTCGACGACGCATTCTGGCGGCAGAGCGATCCGGAAGGTTTGAAGCTTTATGTTCAAATCGAAAACAGTACGAATCCGCAGGACATTCTTTTGCGGCGATATCTCCGCATCAACGGCAGCCGCTTCGATTTGATCGAAGACAACGCGCCGTTCGTCGGGACGCAACCAATGCCGCCGGGGCGCGGTCTTTTCCCTGAAAATCTGACCAAGCCCGATTTTGACGCTTACGTCGCCGCGCATCCCGATCAAAAGGCCGCGCTCTACAATCCGCAAACGATTGTCGTCCGCAAGGGCAATGCGCTCGAAGCAGTTCCCTACCATGTGGTTTATAAAAACTTTGTCGATCCGATGGCGCAGGATTTGCGCGATGCTGCGGCGCTTTCGCCGGACCCGGCATTTGCGAAATTCCTGCGCATGCGCGCCGATGCGCTGCTCACCGACAATTATTTCGATAGCGACGTGCAATGGCTCGATCTTGATAAGCCGAAGTTCGACGTGATCTTCGCGCCCTATGAAACCTATCTCGATTCGTTTCTTGGCGTGAAGACCTCGTACGGCGCTTCTGTAATGATCCGCAACGATGCGGAAAGCAAAAAGCTCGAAATCTTCCAACAATACGTACCACAACTGCAAGAGTCGCTACCGCTTTCAGCAGCCGATCTACCCTCGAAGCGTGGCAAGCAATCGCCAATGGAAGTAGTCGATGGCATTTATCGCGGCGGCGATTTGCTGCACGGGTATCAGGCTGTCGCGGACAATCTTCCGAACGACCCGCGAATTCACGAAGAAAAGGGTTCGAAGAAAATCTTCTGGAAGAATTTCATGGACGCCCGCGTCAACTACATCATTCTGCCGCTCGCCAAGCGCGTGATGGTTCCAGATCAGGCCGCCATGGCGACGGGCGAAGGATACCTCGACGATACAGTCCTCCATGAGATTTCACACGGGCTTGGCCCGGCGTACGCGCGTACCGCAAAGGGAAAGGTGGATGTCCGCGAGGCGATTGGCCCGCAGTATTCAGCGCTTGAGGAGGCCAAGGCAGACATCGTCGGGGAACTCTGCATGGACTGGCTAATCAAACACGGCGTGATCTCCGCCGAGAAGCGGAATATGGTCTACGCGTCGATGGTAGCCGGAATCTTCCGAACGGTGCGATTTGGGATCGCGGAGGCGCATGGCCAGGCGGAAATGATGGAGTTCAATTATTTTCTAGAGCAAGGCGCGCTCCGTCGTGGCGCGAACGGTCTTTATGAAATCGACTTCGCCAAAATGCCGGGCGCGATCGCCTCGCTAGCGAAGGAATTGCTCGAGCAGGAAGCTACGGGCGATCGTGCACGCGCCGAGGCGTGGTTCAAGAAGTACGCCGTCATGCCCCCGGAACTCACAGCCGCGCTGGCGAAGGGAAAAGATATTCCCGTGGACGTAGACCCGCAATTCTCATTTAACCCGCCCGTCCGATAGCGAACTGGATGGAAGGGCTGCAGTGAAAAATTCGCCTTTTCGAAACCAGCGATTTTTATGGCGCCAAACGCGCCATTTCGCGCCCAAGTTGGCACTTTAAGCCGCCTTTAAGGCGCCAAAACAGCTATATTTGCCACAATTTCGCCGCAACAAATGTTCAAGCTTCGCCTCAAATGTCGGCGGGCCGACGGAATCCGGGACTGCTTTGTACTTACAGAATGGATTGAATATCGGAATCGATCGAAATGTGTGACTGGGGGAAACCGTTGATGCTGTAATCCGCGCCGGCCGCACAGACAAAGTGAATGTAGCGGCTGATGTTATAGTCCTCGTCGAGCGCGTTGAATATCTTTTCTGCTTCCGTGCGTGGCAGCTTAAGCGCAGAAATGGGTATCACCTTGCTATAGTTGCCGGCAGCAGCTAGATAGCGATCCACGATTTCACGCAGACCCATAATGGTTAAACTTAAGCCTTTTGCATGGCCCAAGTCAAAGTTATCGCAGTGGCATTCGACCTTGCGCCAGGCATCGGTGCGTTTCTCTCGGGTGGGCGACCGCCATGAGCTATCGAGAGGCTAAAAGTTCAGACGGCAGCACCGCCGAATGAGTCGACATTAGCCACAGGGTGGGATTCAGACATTCGTGCTTTACACTAACGTTCAGACAATACTGCCGTCTAAGCGCCTATTTGCCGGGACTTCCGCTGAAAGGCTTTCTCATGTCAAAAGCAAATGTGCTCGCGATTCTTGCCCTATGCGCTTTCTTCGCTCCGAATGCGGCGCGTGCGCAGCAGATACCGTATAACCAACCAACGGTTTGGGCTTCGAATCCCAACGTCGCGGACTGGGAGAAAATGGAGAACGCCCGCCTGAACGCCGCGCAGCATTCTGTCGACCAGCTTGTGAGCATCGAAGGGTCACGAACGATGGAAAACACTCTCGTGCCGTTCGACGAGGCCGTGCGTCAATTGGATGCCGCTTTGTATCTCGCGCAAATCGTCGAAGAAGTCCATCCGGACGCCACGTTCCGCGACCACGCCACGGCCATGACAACAGAGGCCAGCGCCGCGCAGACTGCTCTCAGCTTGAATCAAGATGTCTACAAAGCCCTCGTAAGCCTCGACATGTCTCACGCCGACGCCCCAAGCAAACACTATGTCGAACGGCAACTGCTCGAATTCCGTCTGGCTGGCGTGGATAAGGACGCGGCTACTCGAGAGAAACTGAAGAAACTAAACGAGCAGCTCACAAATGATGAGTCATTGTTTGAGCGAAATATCGCCGACGACCAGAAATCAATTCAAACTGATGCTGCGAGTCTGGCCGGACTGCCCCAGGACTACATTGATGCACACAAGCCAGGGCCTGATGGGAAAATCAAGATTACAACTGCGTACCCGGATATCTTTCCGGTGATGAACTACGCAAAAAGCGACGAATTGCGTCACAAACTTTGGGCCACGTACGAAACGCGTGCGTATCCCAAGAATACGGCCGTCCTCGAAGATATGATGAAGATTCGCTATCAGATTGCAACTCTGCTCGGATATTCGTCATGGGCCGATTACAACGCAGCAGACAAAATGGCGGTTACCGGGAAGAACGTGGAAGATTTCATCGCTCAGTTGAGCTCCGCAGCAAAGCCCGCGATGCAACGCGAATACGCCATGATTCTTGCACAAAAGCAGAAGACCGATCCTAAGGCGACGGATGTTTACGACTACGAGCATCGCTATTACGAAGAGCAGTTGCGCCGCTCTAGTTATGCGTTTGATTCGCAATCGATACGCCCCTATTTGCCCTATGACGAAGTAAAGCAAGGCGTGCTCGACACGGCGGCGACACTTTTCCACGTCAGCTTCCGGCAGGAGCACGATGTGCCCTCGTGGGATCCGTCCGTTGAAACTTGGGACGTGATTGACAGCGGAAAAATGATTGGCCGCTTCTATTTGGATATGCATCCGCGGCCTGGCAAATACACGCATGCGGAAATGGCTCAAATTCTTGACGGAGTTCGCGGGAAGCAAATGCCTGAAGCGATCCTGGTCTGCAACCTGCCGAAGCCGACGGCAACCGATCCCGGCCTGATGGAGTACGACGACGCCGTCACATTCTTTCACGAATTTGGCCACTTGATGCACCACATTCTTGGCGGCCAGCAAGAGTGGGCCGGTATTAGCGGCATCAGTATGGAGCAGGATTTTGTCGAGGCGCCTTCACAGATGCTCGAAGAGTGGATGCACAGCCCGCAGGTGCTCGCCAAATTCGCGAAGAATTACAAAACCGGCCAGCCGATTCCGACTGAACTCGTTGCGAAGATGAACCGCGCGCTCGCGTTCGGCCGTGCGGGATACGTCACCCAACAGCTCGCATTTGCGGCTATCTCCTACGATATGTATAAGGGCAATCCGGAAGATATCGATCCTTATGCTGTCGTCATGAGCGATGTGCGGCGCTATACGCCGCTCAAACCTGTACCGGAAACCGGGGATTTTTACAGTTCGTTCGACCATCTCACGAATTATTCGTCGGCGTACTACACCTACATGTGGGATTTGGTAATTGCCGAAAATTTCTTTCAGCAGTTCGACCAGCAGAATCTATTGGCTGGGCCGACGCCCATGCGATACCGGCGTCTTGTGCTCGAGCCGGGCGGATCGGAATCGGCGAACGATCTGGTGAAGAATTTTCTGGGGCGGGCGCAGAACATGACGGCCATTGAGAAATGGATGAATGAGGAATTTGCGGGCGGTCCGCCGGCACCTTCGGCGCCGTTGAGCGTAACCGTCCAGTAACAAAGATGCTACTGACGTGAGCGAGGGCCGAATCTTTCGTTTAGGACACGAATCAGCCACGGCTGGAAGCGTTCGAGTTTGACGAGTACCTTTCCGTGGAAGGTAACGATCTGTTCGCGTTTACCGCGTGCAACAGCACGGAGGATTTCGCGAACTGCGAGATCGGTCCGCATCTGAATCCAGTCCGGCGCATGGTCCTTTGCGCCGGGATGAAATTCGCCCGCGATATCCACGCGCCGAAAGTTGCTTGCAACAAACCCCGGACTCAGTAAGGTAACTTTTACGCCCACGCGGCGAAGTTCCGGCGCAATCGCATTCGCGAGTCCACGCAGGGCGAACTTGCTCATCGCATAGGGCGAGCCTCCCGGCGACGCGACCCAGCCTGCCACACTGCCGTTGATCACAATATTGCCGTGCGTCTTTTCGAGTTCCGGCAAAGCGGCATAGATTGTTCGCAGAACGCCAAAAACATTCGTCTCAAACTGCCGGCGATAGTCTTCAATCGTAAGCCTCTTCAGAGGTCCCATTACGCCGAAGCCTGCGTTCGCGATTGCGATATCCAGCTTTCCCCACGCACGAACACCCCCTTCGACCGCGCATTCTAAATCGCCGTCGCGCGTCACGTCGCATTCGGCGACAACGGGCTTTGGATGGCCGGCGTGCACGATCCTCTCTGCAAGAGATTCGAGTTGTTCGCGGCGCCGCGCGGCGAGAATAAGTTTCGCGCCAACTGCTGCGAGTTGAATGGCAAGCTCTTCGCCGATACCCGACGAGGCACCCGTGATGAGCACGGACTTTTCACGATAAAAAGCTGCGATCAACATGGCCTGTAGTCTAGCGGCGAAAACGCAGCGAGGAAAGCGGAAGCCCCGGAAGGGTTCGGCTGAGGAAGACGGACTCCGAATTCGCCGTCGCTGGCTGGGTGTCGGGGTGGTTGGGGGAATGTCGATACCCAGCCGCGTCGGCAAGTGAAACGAACATAGCAGCAAATTGCGCGCGCTGGTCCCTCAAATATCCGATCAATTTAATTCAAAGATTGAATAGTCTCCTGCCGACCGGCTGCATCGCAGACTGTGAATAGCGTGTTACAGTTTCCGGTGTACAAAGTCATCAAACATCTCGCCGCTGGCCAGGATGTGTAACAGTCTTCTACGTTCTTCAGGATCCATCTTGCGCGCAAACAGCTTCTCCCGTGCTTCGCCCAAGGCAGCAATCCAGTCTTCGTATTCGGGACCGAACTGCTTCTCGAGACTCTTACGGATTCGTTGCGCCAAAGCGGGACTTTTTCCCGCCGTCGAAATCGCAATCTGCAGAGCACCGCGGCGCACGACCGACCCGTAGTAGAAATCACAATGCGGCGGATCGTCCACCACATTGCAGAGGACTCCCTGGCGCTTCGCTTCCCGGTAGATTTTTTCGTGCAGCGGATGCGAAGATGCCGCTACAACCACCAGGAAAGCACCTTCAATATCTGTGAGCTTGAACGTGCGCGCATCCCAGCCGATTTTCTTTTCCTGAGCCAAAGCCCGGATGCGCGGCGTGGCTTTCGGTGCTACGACGCGGATTTCGGCGCCTGTTGGTCGCAGCCCCTCGATTTTCTCTTCTGCAATCTTCCCGGCGCCCACGACTACGCAGCGCCGCTTCGATAGTTTCAGGAAAATTGGGAAGAGAGTCATCTTTAGTTTTCGCCGCGCACGAGGTCATCGTAGGATTGGCGCTTGCGGACGACGCGGAACCTGTTTCCTTCGACGAGTACCTCGGCGGGCCGGCGCCGCGCATTGTAATTGGATGATTGCGCGAAAGCATACGCACCCGCGGCCCACACGACGAGCAAATCGCCCGGCTTTACCGGCGCGAGCGGCCAGTCACGCGCGAGGAAATCTCCGGATTCGCAGACAGGCCCAACAATATCTACACGCTTCGCTCCATCACTGTTTCCATTTGTACGAGTGGCGGGCGTGATTGGATGAATCGCATCGTAGAGAACCGGACGAATCAGGTCATTCATCGCGGCGTCAACGATCACGAACGTCTTCGCGCGGTTCTCTTTCACGTAGAGTACGCGCGTGAGAAGCACGCCAGCCGAGCCAACGATGGCGCGGCCAGGCTCGATCATCAAACGGCACCCCAGGTGGCGAACCGCCGCTATCAGTGTACGTGCGTACTCGGTCTGTACAAGGGGCGATTCGTTCGTGTATCGAATGCCAAGACCTCCGCCGATGTCGATGTGATCGAGACGAACGCCCTCGCGGGCCAAATCGTGCACGTAAGAAGCGAGCCGGGTGACAGCGCGCCGATACGGCGCAACCGAAAGGATTTGTGAACCTATATGCGCGCTGATGCCGCGCCAGATGATCCAGCGGGAATCCTTGTGGGCAAGGTACAACCGTCGCGCTGGCTCCCAATCGATACCGAATTTATGATGATGCTGGCCGGTAGAAATATGCGGATGGCCACCGGCCATTACGTCCGGATTGACTCGAATTGCCAGCGACGGTCGGGCGCCTCCCACGGCTACGTGGCGCGATGCTTCTTCGATCAGCAACCTCAGCTCGGGCTCGGACTCGACATTGAAGAGAAGAATTCCTCTGCCGGATTTCTTCTTGCTGCCGGCAGAGTAGCGAAGCGCCCCGCGAATTTCATCGCGGGTTTTGCCAACGCCCGAAAAAACCACTCGATTGCCAGGGACACCGATGCGGCGCAATCGGTCGAGTTCGCCGCCTGAAACAATGTCAAAGCTGCTACCGAGCGCCGCGAGAACGCGCAAAACCGAGAGATTGCTATTCGCCTTCATCGCGTAACAAAGACTATGCGGAATCGCGGTGAGCGCACGGTCAAGCACACGATAGGCATTCTCAATAGCCGCGCGGCTGTAGACGTAAGCCGGAGTGCCGACATTCGTCGCGATCTTTTCAAGCGGAACACTTTCGGTGAAAAGCGACTCTTCTGCACTGCGTGCGGCTACGTTATAGGCATAAAAAGGCGTGAACTGTGACGGATCGAGCGGGCGTCGCCGGCCTGATTTGACGAATTTGCGGTTTGCGTCAACCATAAGTTAAGACTCGCATGGTCAAATATCATACAAACGGCAGCGAACGGTGGCTATGGCGAAATTGCAGCGCACTTGATGCGGCCTTTGCAGCCGCGCTCGAGTGCATTAAGATTGCGCCCGAGGTTCTACTATGATTTTTTCGATAAAAAGAATCGCTCTGACCTCGATATTTCTAGCCAGCGCGTTCGCCCTTTTATGCAATTCGATGAAGGCTCAGGTCGGCACGGAGCAATCTGCCGGAGCAATTCATCTGGACGTGGATTCGACACGAGCGCCGCAGAAGATTCTGCACGCCCATTTGACGATTCCCGTCAAACCGGGCCCGCTGACGCTCGTCTATCCAGAGTGGATTCCGGGCGAGCATCAGCCTTCGGGCCCGCTCATCGAAATGGCAGGACTGAGCATCACGGCGAAGGGAAAAGCTATTTCTTGGCGGCGCGACTTGGTCGATATGTATGCGCTTCACTTGGATGTGCCATCTGGGGCATCGTCGCTCGACGTCAATTTCGACTTTTTGCTTTCACCCGACACAGGCGGTTTTTCAGCCGGTGCATCGGCAACGGCGTTTCTCAATTTGGTGAACTGGAATCAGCTCGTACTCTATCCCAAGGGCGAGGCGGCGGCGAACATCACGGTGGTTCCGTCACTGAAGCTGCCGGCTGGCTGGAAATTCGGCACTGCACTCCCGGTCGCTAAACAGGACGATGAAACGATCGATTTCTCGCCTGTTTCGCTTGAGACTCTTATCGATTCGCCGGTAATTACCGGCCTCTATTTCCGCTCAATCGATCTTTCGCCGGGCGAAACACCGCATCATGAAATGGATATAGCGGCGGACAATCCCGCGGACCTGCAAATGACTCCTAAAACCGAAGGGGCATATCGGCAGTTGATCGTACAGGCTTTTGCATTGTTCGGTTCGCGTCACTATCGCGATTATCACTTTCTGCTGACGCTCAGCGATGGCGTTGCGCACTTCGGCCTGGAACATCACGAATCGAGCGATGACCGGACGTATGAGCACACGCTGACCGATCCTGCGACTGGCACCGCCACAGCTTACTTGCTGCCACATGAATACGTTCACTCGTGGAATGGAAAATATCGCCGCCCGGCGGGATTGCTCTCGCCCGATTACGAACAGCCGATGAAGGACGATCTGCTTTGGGTCTACGAGGGACTTACGGATTACTTGGGCCAGGTTCTAGCCGCGCGCAGCGGCCTATGGACGCCTCAGCAATTTCGCGATCAGTTTGCGCGCGTGGGTGCGTGGCTCGATGCAGAACCGGGACGCAAGTGGCGTCCGTTGCAGGACACGGCGGACGCAGCAGTGTTCCTCTACGATGCGAACGCCGATTGGCAAAACTGGCGGCGCAGCACGGACTTCTACCAAGAGGGCGATTTTTTGTGGCTCGACGTAGACGATGAAATTCGCCATCTGACCGAAGATCGGAAATCGATTACGGATTTCTGCCGTCTCTTTCATGATGGAACGAGCGGCGAGCCGGATTTCACGCCGTACAACTTCGAGGATGTTGTTGCAGGACTAAATCAAGTAGCGCCTCACGATTGGGGGAAGTTTCTACGTGACCGGCTCGATTCGTTGGCACCGAATACGATGGACGAGGCATTGGAAAACAGCGGCTGGAAGATCGTCTACAACGACGATCCGAACGAGATGCAAGAAAAGCGCGATGCGGTGCGGAAGGAAGTCGATTTGCAGCTCTCGGTGGGACTGTGGCTCAAAAAAGATGGAACTGTAAAGGACGTGATTTACGACGGTCCAGCTTATAAGGCTGGCTTCGCGCCGGGCATGAAGATCACGGCCGTGAATGGCAGGCAGGTTGATTCTGGGTCAATCGCAAACACGATCAAGCAAGCCATCACAAATGCCGAGCAGACAAATGAACCCATTCGATTCATTGCGGCAAACGGGCTTGACGTGGAAACGTACGCTGTGGATTACTACGGCGGACTGCGGTATCCGCATCTGCTCCGCGACGAAAGCCACCGTGACCTGCTGAGCGAAATTCTGAAGCCGCTCGCGGCGCAGACGACATCTCCCACATCGGCTACCAGCACCGCTCGACCCACGCCGCCTACGCGCGATCCAAATACGGCCGGTTTTGTAAAAGCGAAAGGGCTACCGGACGGCACGCTTCCGCCTGCTGATGGGGACGGCAACTTCGTCATTGGTCCAACGCATACCCCTGCACCCGAGATGACGGTGCGCGACGATGTGCCGCATGGGACCGTTTACAACTTTACGATGACATCAGCAGAGAGCAAGATTTACCCGGGCATTGCGCGCGATGCGGACACGTTCGGCACGCCCGATCCAAATGATCCTGCCAAACTCATCGTTACGACGAGCCATCCCGCGCCATACACGCGCAAGATTGCGGTGTACGTGCCCGCACAATATGTGCCCGGCACAACCGCGCCGTTCATTGTGGGAGCCGATGGTCCGGATCAGACGCTCTTTACAGTGCTCGATAGTGTAATTGCTGAACACAAAGTGCCGGCAATGATCGCGATCTCGATTGGCAATGGCAGTGGAGACGCACAGGGCAGCGAGCGTGGACTTGAGTACGACACAATGTCCGGCGCGTATGCCGAGTGGGTGCAGAAGGAAGTTCTGCCGCTGGTGGAATCGAAATTCAACGTGAAACTTACGGACGATCCAGATGGCCGCGCCACCATGGGTGGCAGTTCGGGAGGCTCCTGTGCGCTGATTATGGCGTGGTACCACCCGGAGTGGTATCACCGCGTGCTCACTTATTCGGGCACATATGTTAACCAGCAGTGGCCATCAAATTCACAAACGCCACACGGCGCATGGGAGTTTCACGAGCATCTCATACCCGATAGCGCACGCAAGCCGATTCGGATCTGGATGGAGGTGGGCGACCGCGACCTGCTGAACCCTAACGTCATGCGCGACAACATGCACGATTGGGTAGCCGCGAACGAAAATATGGCAAAGGTGCTCGCCGCGAAGGGCTATCACTATCAATTCGTTTTCGCGCGCAATGCGGGTCACACAGACAGAAATGTGAAGCAGCAAACGCTAGCCGAAGCACTTGAATACCTTTGGCAGGGTTATCCGAAGCAGTAATAGTCCTTATCCAGGCGATCAGGTCTTGCCTGCGGACATGCGGCGCGCAGCTTCATTAACCAGGTAACCCATTTTGGGATGCTCGGGCTCGAAATCGACGTGAATTCCCTGCCCTCGTAGCCCTTCTGAAGTGACGGGACCAATTGAGCCGACTGTCATTTCCGCAAGCGCCGCCCGCACCCGATCTTCTTCGCCCGTTTGTTTGGAGAATCTCAGAAGGTGAACAATCTGCATGGAAGTCGTAAACAGCGCCATGTCAATCTCGCCGTTTCCAATTCTCCGCACCGCTTCTACAAGCGCCTCTGTGTTCTGCGGTAGCTCCCATTTATAGACGGGCACCTGCATTACTTTCGCGCCCCGATCGAGCAGACCAGCAAGCAGTTCCGCATTGGGCTCGCCATATTCTTGTACTGCAACGCCTTTGTCGCGAATTACAATTTTCTTCCGATCAAGCGAATCGAGGAGGTCGCGCGACGTGTTCGGCTCCGGGACATTGACGGCGACCGGCACGCCAAATTCCTTAAGCACAGAAAACGGTTTCGGACCCCGGGCCACGATCGTCGCTCGTTTCAAGTGAGCAATGAACTCTTCGCGTGAATAAACGGTTTCGACGACTCTCGCCAGCGCGCGCGTGCCCGTACCTGTTAGAAAAATGACGACCTCAAAATCGCCAGCCGCCAGCCGCCGCGCAAATTCGAGAGCCTCCGTATTCGATTCGAGCGGCACTTCACGCATTGAGGGCGCCACGACCGCCTCGCCGCCGTAGTTCTCGATCAGTTTGGCCATTTCCTCGGCACGCCTGCTTTCCAGTGAAAGAACGCGCAGGCCAGTTAGACCTTTCTGCTCGTTCGGCATCCAATCCGCCTTGCGGGACGATTCGCGCCCGATTTCTTGCTATCTTGATTGTACGGAAATGCCGGAACTGCCAGAAGTCGAAACTGTAGTGCGCGGGCTGCGACTTACCTTGCCTGGTCGACGAATCGTTTCCGTGCGACTGGGGAAAACGGATTTCATCGATGACCCTGCCGCTCTTGAGAACGAGCTTCCCGGGAAGAAAATTATTACGGTACAGCGCTTCGGGAAATTTCTCTTGTTCGGTCTCGCACCGTCCAATGGCGCATCGAAACAATCCTATCTGTTAGTTCACTTGGGCATGACCGGGCAACTCGTGATGTGCGCTCCCGAAGCGCCCGTGGCGCCGCACACGCACGCGTATTTCGCATTGGACGACGGCCGTGAGCTGCGCTACACGGACATACGTCGTTTCGGGAGGATTGCATTTTTGGCGAATGGCACGCACGACGCGGCTCTGGAAAAACTTGGCCTTGAGCCACTCGAAGCTACGGAAAAGCAGTTTGCGGAACAATTACGCGGCCGCCGCGCTCCGATCAAATCGGTGCTGCTCAATCAACACGTCTTGCGCGGCATCGGAAATATCTATGCCGACGAAAGCCTTTGGCGCGCTCGACTTCATCCGCTGAGGATTGCTGCTAGTCTCTCGGCCAAAGAGATACGACAGCTGCATCGGGCAGTGCAGGTTGTGTTGAACGAGGCGATTCGAATGCGCGGCTCGTCTGTATCGGATTACGTCGATGCCGACGGCGAGCGCGGTGAGTTTCAGTCACGGCATCGCGTATATCAGCGCGAAGGTGAAAAATGCCCGCGTTGCGGTGCGACGATTAGGCGCATGATCATTGGTGGCCGCAGCAGCCATTTCTGTCCGCGCTGCCAACGGGCCCCTCGGGATACGAGAAACAATGGGATTCTCCGCGGCAGATCCAAACACTGGCAAAAATCCGCTCGCGTTAAACCGTAGGATCGAGTACGAGAACCGGCTGATACGTACGCGGCACGACCGGCTCGGCGATGGCAATCAGATGGCCTTGCTGATTGAACACGCGAAGGCGCGAAGGCTTCCACTCGCCCGCGTCGAGTTCGGCTGGTCCGCCCTGTGTTGCAGTGACTTGGCCGGGCTGAATCTGCGCGAGCGGTAAATTGAATTTTGCGCCGTGGCAAATGCGCTTTTCGATCACGGGCAAGACAACCGCTCGCGGAAGATCGCAGAGTAAATGATCAATCGGAACTACGCGATCGGTGATTTTTCCCTCGCGCGCGTCGCGTTCGAGCTCGGCAAGCGGCACCGCATGATCGAGCGTGAATTCCCCGACGGCTGTTCGAACAATCTCCGCAAGATGCGCGCCGGAGCCTTCCAGCTTTCCCATTTCATGCGCCAGGGAACGAATGTACGTCCCTGAGCCGCATTCGACTGAAAAGCGCGCCACCGATCTTTCGACTCCGGTCAACTTAAACTCGAAAACTTCGACCTCGACAGGTTTTAAGTCGACAGGCTTGTGTTTGCGTGCGAGCTCGTGCGCCGGTCGGCCGCGAATCTTCTTGGCTGAGAATGGCGGAGGTGTTTGGTCAATTTTGCCAACGAACACGGCTGCGAGCGATTCGATTTGCTCGCGGTCGAGTTTTGGGGACTTGTCTTCACCCTGCGCTTCACCATCAGCGTCGTATGTGTCTGTGGCGAACCCGAAGCGCACTGCACAGGTGTAACGCTTCCTCCGCCCCGCATAGAAACGAGCGAGGCGTGTTGCGCGGCCAAGCGCCAGAACCAAGACGCCGGTCGCCAAAGGGTCCAACGTGCCGAGGTGACCAATCTGACGGAAGCCTACCAAGCGCCGAACGGCTTCAACCACGTCATGAGACGTGCGGCCCTGCGGTTTATCGATCACAAGAATTCCGTCGATAGTAGGCTGTGAGGTCTTGAACATGGGCACCGCGGCGTCACAGAAGCAAAGAGGAACCTACGCTTCGCTCAGGATGACGACCAATTTTCCTAGATTTCGCCAACAAAAATGATCCGGCTTATTACTGTTTGAGTTTTTTTAGAAGCTCGTCGATGTGCTGGCCGTATTCTTGCGACGTATCCGGTATAAACAACACTTCCGGCGAACGGCGCAGATGCAAGCGCTCAGTAAGCTCGTGACGTACAAACCCGGACGCGGCCTTTAGACCTTGCAGCGCGCTTTCACGTTCGGCATCTTCGCCTTCCAGCTGCACATAGACGCGAACCGTGCGCATATCCGGCGTCATGCGGACTTCGGTGACGCCGACGGCAGCCGCGAGACGCGGATCCTTCAGCTCGCCCGCCAGCATCAAGTTCACTTCGTGGTGGATTTCCTCGGCAACTCTTTCGGAGCGATGTCCTCCGACCGTCATGACTCCGCCTCAAAGTCTTCGTCGAAATATCCTATTTCCTGCGACACCAGATCGCGACCGAGTACATTTTCCGATTCGGTCGCAATCGCCGCTAGCGATTCCTCCAGATGCTTCGCATCGCCGGAGATCGTCACCACGCCGACTCGGGAACGCTGCCACAGCTCCTGGTGCGCGAGTTCCGCTACGGCAACGTTGAAACGCGCGCGCAAGCGGTCTTTTAGGCTACGCAGTACCCGACGCTTGTCTTTCAGCGATTGCGCGTATTCAATGTGAATTTCGAGCGTCAGGAGGCCGACCGGCATTTCCGCACCAAAAGAAAGGTGGGATATTACACGAAAACTTGTGAAACCAACCGACTGAATAATGAACGGCCCGCGTTACCGTCGATTTTGAGCCGCTATCCGCGGCGGGCTTCCGCGCTCTCTGCCGAGCCGCGCGAGCGCTCGCCCGCAGCGACGGCTTCCAAGGCGACCGTCTTCTCGATCTTGAAGCAATCGAGATGATCGCCTACTTTAACGTCGTTGAAATTCGAAATCCCGATGCCGCATTCGAAGCCCTGCCGCACCTCGTTGACATCGTCTTTGAAGCGGCGCAGCGAAATGATACGGCCAGTATAAATGACGACGTTGTCACGCAGCACGCGGACTTCGGCGTCGCGCTTCATGATGCCGTCCTGCACCGAACAGCCAGCGATCATACCTACGCCTTTTACGCGGAATGTGTCGCGAACTTCCGCCCGGCCAAGATGCACTTCCTTGATCGTCGGAGCGAGCAGACCAGCAACGGCCTTTTCGAGCTCATCGAGCAATTCGTAGATGATCGTGTGCATGCGAATATCCACGCCTTCACGCTGCGCAAGATCAGTAGCTTTGCGCTCCGGGCGTACATTGAACGCAATAACAATCGCGTTGGAGGCCGACGCCAGAATCACGTCCGATTCGTTCACCGCGCCGACGCCCGCCTGGATTACTTTGATTTTGACTTCATCGTTTGAGACCTTCGGCAGCATTTCGCTGAGAACTTCAACGGAGCCTTGCACGTCCGCCTTAATTACAACCGGAAGCTCTTTCACTTCGCCGGCACGGAGTTGCTCGTGCAATTGATCGAGCGTCAGGCGGCCGCTCGCCGTTTTCGCAAGCGAAGCCTCGCGTTGTTTCGACTGACGGTATTCGACGATGTGCCGGGCTTTGGCCTCCTCGGCAACCTGGAACTGATCGCCCGCCTCAGGCACGCCCTGTAAACCGAGCACTTCCACTGGGGTTGCCGGAGGCGCCTTTTTAATCGGCTGGCCGCGATCATCAAACATCGCGCGTACTTTTCCGAACACCGCACCAACGATGAAAAAGTCTCCGACATGGAGCGTGCCGTTCTGCACGAGCACCGTTGCTACGGGTCCTCGCCCACGGTCGACTCGCGATTCGAGCACGGTACCACTGGCGGGTGCATCAGGATCGGCCTTCAATTCGGCGAGATCGCCAACGAGCAGGATCATTTCGAGCAGGCGCGGCAAATTCTGTTTCGTCTTGGCGGAAACTTCCACCATGACGGTCGTGCCGCCCCACTCTTCCGGCATCAATCCTTTGTCCGTTAACTGACGCTTCACGCGCTCGGGTTGCGCACCGGGCTTGTCGATCTTGTTGATAGCCACGACGATCGGCACCTTTGCGGCTTGCGCATGTGCGATCGCTTCTTCGGTCTGCGGCATCACGCCGTCGTCCGCACTGACGACTAATACAACGATATCCGTAACTTTCGCACCGCGCGCGCGCATACGCGTGAAAGCCTGGTGGCCTGGGGTATCAATGAACACAATACGCCGGTCACCGGCATGCGCTTCGTACGCGCCAATATGCTGCGTGATTCCACCAGCTTCGCCTCCTGCAACGTCGGTCTCCCGGATTGCGTCAAGCAAGCTGGTTTTACCGTGGTCCACGTGACCCATGACAGTGACCACGGGTGCACGCGGCTGCAAGTTACCGGTGCGTTCTTCCTTGATCTTCTCTTCCTCAACAAGCTGCTCTTCAAACGTGACGACCTTCACGATACCGTTGAACGATTCGGCGAGGCTCGTTGCCGTCGGAACGTCAAGCGCTTGGTTAATGCTGGCGAAAACGCCGCGGTCGAGAAGCACCTTCAGCAAGTCCTTCGCGCGAACGTCCAGCTTTCCCGCAAGCTCGCGAACAGTGATTCCTTCGGTTACGGTCACTTCGCGCGGCTCCCGCTGAATCGGCGCGATCGGCTCGGCGGTCGCGCGCGGGCCTGCACCTGCCCGCGTACGAACCGGATGAAGTTTGCGTTCGCCCTCGGCGTAACGCTTTTCGATTGTTGGTCTGCCGCGGCTTGGCGTGGGCTTGCGCGCATAAAGCGGCTTGCCAGGCTCAGCCTTCGGAACACCGGTCGCGCCGGGACGCTGGCTCCCTACAGGCGCTTGCCCAGGACCGCCGGGCCTCCCGCCTGGACGCTGCGGAAATCGCGAAGGCGGTCCGCCGGGACGGGTTGCGCCTCCGGGACGCGGAGCGCCTCCTGCCGCTGGGCGGAACCCTTGTGGTCCCCCGGGTCGCTGCTGATATTGTCCCTGGCCTGGTCGGAACGGGGGGCGTTGAGTTCCGGGCTGACCTTGCTGCCGCGGGGCCCCTTGACCTGGACCGCCAGGACTGGCGGCAGCCGGACGCTGCCCAATGGGTCGCTGCCCTTGTGCGCCGCCGGGCTGTCCAATTGGTTGTTGGCGCAGAGGTACGCCGGGACGTGGTCCCGTGGGCTGCGACGGTCTAGGAGGCACGGCTGGCACGGCAGTCGTTGGCGCGGCCGGTCTCGGAGCCGCAGGCGCGGCAGATGGATGCGCTGTCACTGGAGCCGGTGTCGCAGCTGCAGGGGGCGTAGCCACCGGCGCAGGTGCAGCTGCGGCCGGACGCGGTGCCGACGGAGCAGCCGCCGGTGCTGGTCTCGGTGGAATTGTGGCGGGTGCTGCGGGCCGGGGCTGCGCTGGAACAGTTGTTGCAGGAGCTACGCCGGCTGGGCGTGGAATTGGCGCAACGGATGGTGCAACCGGTTTCGGCGCCGGCCTCTTCGGCGCGAGTTTGGCGGCCTCGGCGGCAGCTTCCGCTTCGGCGAGTCCCCGGAAATGCTTGCGCACTAACTCCGCATGTTGCAGATCGATCGAGCTCGAGTGCGTCTTCTTCTCCGTGACGCCTATCTCGGGAAGATAGTCGATCAGCATCTTGGCCTTGATTTCGAGTTCTCGGGCCAATTCGTTAATTCGGATTTGGTTTGCGTCAGCCATTCAAACAGTGGCTAGTGATAAGCGGCTGGTGACCAGAACTACCAGATCCCCTTTCACTGCCTCTACCCCTTTTAAAAAAGCTGGAATGATTACTCGCCGCTTGCGCCTTCGACTTTTTCGGTTCCATCTTCCGGCACTACTTCTGCACCGGCATCATCGGATTCCGTTACAGTCCCGGGCTCGACGTTCGCCCCTTCACTGGCGACTTCTTCTCTTTCCGCGGCGGCCGAACCTTCTTCGACCTGGGTCTCGATGGCGCCTTCTTCCGGCGTAACTTCGGCAGGCGCGGCACCCTGCGTTTCGAGCGCCTCAAAATACGCAGCAACGGCTTGATGGATCTTCTCCACCATTTTCTCGCCTATTCCCGGAATCTCAACAAGTTGCTCGGGAGTCATGTCCGCGAGCTTCTCGACGGAAGTGATGCCCGCAACTTCGAGTTTCTCGATCGTCTTCGGCCCGACGCCAGCCAACTCACTCAGCGCCGTGCCAGGAGCCGTGAGGGCGGCCATTTGCGCCTCGACTTCGCGACGCTTCTCTTCTTCGCTCTTGATGTCGATGTTCCAGCCGATCAACTTGCTGGCGAGACGAACGTTTTGCCCCTTTTTACCGATCGCGAGCGAAAGCTGCGTATCTTCAACAATTACTTCGAGACGTTTCTCCTCGGGATCGGTGATCTGAACGCGCGACACCTTTGCCGGGCTAAGCGCCTTTTGGGCAAACGCAATCGTTTCTTCGTTATGGGGAATGATGTCAATCTTCTCACCGCGCAGTTCCCGGATGATAGATTGGACGCGCATACCCTTCATGCCGACGCAAGCACCCACCGGATCAACGTCATTATCGCGGCTCTCGACGGCGATTTTCGTCCGTTCGCCCGATTCGCGGGCGACGGCGCGAATTTGTACCGTGCCATCGTAAATCTCCGGCACTTCCATCTCGAACAGCCGCTGAACCAGGGCGGGATCGGCGCGTGAAACTACGACCTGTGGTCCCTTCGCCGCCTTTTCCACGGCGCGTATCGTCACGCGCAAGCGGTCACCGACGTTATACGCCTCGAGTCGCGATTGTTCGCGTTTTGGAAGACGCGCCTCGGTACGTCCCATATCGACGATCATGTCCGGACCTTCGATGCGCTTCACAACGGCGTTGATCAGCTCACCAACTCGTGTGTGATATTCGTTGTAGATTGTGTCGCGCTCGGCCTCACGAACCTTTTGCAGGATTACCTGCTTCGCAGTCTGCGCCGCGATACGGCCCAGCACTTCAGTGGGCTTGTTAGCCGTGATCTCCCCGCCGACTTCTATCTCCGGATTCTGTTTGCGCGCTTCCGTGAGCGAGATTTCCTTTAGAGGGTCCGCGACATCCTGCACTACCGTGTGGACGGAGAACACATCCACCTGACCAGTCTCGGGATTAAACTTCGACCGGAGCTCTTCTTCGGTGCGGTAGTACTTGCGCGCCGCCACCACCATCGCGTCTTCAATCGCCGCGACGATTATTTCCGGTTCGATGTGCTTTTCCCGGCTGATCTGCTCGATTGTCTGGTACAGCAGGCTCGCCATCCCCGCTCTCCCTGGCTACAGTTCCACCATCAAATTTGCTTTTTTGATGTTCGAGTACGGCACAGTCAGCTCGCGATCTTTGATGTTGAGCTTCACTATGCCGTCCGCAACACCAGCGAGCCTGGCTTCGAGGTACGTCTTGCCTTCGAGTGGCTCGTTCAACCAAATCTTTGCCAAGCGGCCGACAAAGCGCTCGTAATCGGACTCCTTTACGAGCTTCCGGTCTATACCCGGCGAGCTGATCTCCAGGATGTAACCCGGTCCCGGCACCAGCTCTTCGACATCCAAAATCACGCTTAATTGCTCGCTTACGCGCTCGCAATCGCGATGCGAAATGCCCAGATTCTCAGGATTTAGCGGCCCCGGCGGCCGGTCGAGGTAGATGCGCAAGAAGCGCTGCTTTCCGACTTTCCACTCGAGATCGAATACCTCGACACCCTCTGATCGAGCGACCCGTTCGGCAGCGTCGCGAATCTTTTCAAGGTCCATGCGCGTCGATGGGCCAGCCTTCCGAACTTTTTGGCCCAACAAAAAAGTGGGCTCGCGCCCACTGAGTCCTTCGACCCTAATTGAACAGTCTCAGTATAGTTTCTTTCGTAAGGTAAACGCAATACCGTGTCTAGCGGGCTTTTATTTGAGTTTCAGATAATGGGCTCAAATTTCCTCTTTTTTTGTCGATTAGAATCGAACTCTCATTGATATAGCTCGACTTACGGTGAATTCTAATCGACAGATTGTCGATTAGAATTTTGGGCTCGGAAGCGGCTGGAATCCGTTGGCGGTTGTATATGTGGCGCTCGGTCGGTACGACGCAAAACACAAATAGCAGTATACCATAGAATATATGTACTTGCAAGGTTTCTTGTGTGTCTTTTTCGAGACATCAAGCGGCCGAATCGGGCGGCAAATTCGTCCCGAAACGGCAGCTAAACGGGCATAAAGTCTGGAATTTGGGCGCAAAGTGGCGCGATTGTCACCCTAAAAGCTCTCTTTTTCGGATGAGACCGAAATCGGAAAGACACAAACGCGTTTAACCGCTCAGGGATCCGTAATGGCCGGCCCTCCCGAGAGAGAAGTTGACAGGGGAAGAGGTTGACTGCCCGCCGCAAACCTGTGTCAGAAACATCCGCGATTCGATTTGCCTGATGCCACCGCAAGGCCTTCGCTGACGGGAATCCGGACCGGGTACAACAAACCCAAATTGCTGTATGTTGGGTGGACCGGGAGAGTCCTATGGCAGTTGGTGGCATCCACGCCGTTGAGATTGTATTTCTCTTGCTGCTGCTCTTTGTGGTGGCTTTCGGCGCGTTGGCGCAGAAACTTGCAGTGCCCTATCCGATTGTTTTAGTGGTTGGAGGGCTGCTGCTGAGCCTCGTGCCGGGCATACCGAGAGTGACACTGAATCCGGATCTGGTTTTCTTCGTGATCCTGCCGCCACTGCTTTACAACGCGGCATGGCTCACCTCTTGGCGCGAATTCTCTTACAACATGGCGAGTATTTTCCTGCTCGCATTCGGGTTGGTGACCTTCACGGTGCTTTGCGTCACCGAGGCAGGGCAATGGCTACTTCCGGGCTTTGATTGGCGTGTCGGCCTGGTGCTTGGGGCGATTGTTGCTCCTACCGACGCGATTGCGGCCACATCGATTGCCAAACGATTGGGACTGCCCAGGCGACTCGTGGCTATTCTGGAAGGCGAGAGCCTGCTAAATGATGCCAGCGCACTACTGGCGCTTGAGTTTGGAATAGGGTTGCTGGTAGCGGGCCGCGTACCTACCTTCGGGGAAGGCCTGTGGAGACTCTGCTACTTGACGGCGGCGGGCATCGCGATTGGTCTCATCGTCGCCGAGATCGTGCATTTGGTCGAGCACCATATTGACGACGGTCCGATTGAAATTGTGTTGAGCATTCTTACGCCATATGTGGCGTACCTTGCGGCGGACTTCGTGAAGGCATCGGGCGTCCTCGCGGTGGTTGCATGCGGGCTATATTTGAGCCGTAAGAGCTCGCATTTCTTTTCACCGACAGTCCGCCTTCAGGCATGGGCGGTCTGGGATTCTCTAACCTTCGTGCTGAACGGTTTGGTTTTCGTTCTGATCGGTCTGCAACTGCCATACGTCACGGGCCAGATTCGGGACCATAATTTAGGAAAGTTGATTCTTTACGGCTTGGCCTTCAGCGCGTTTCTGATCGTGCTGCGGCTGATTTGGATGTTCCCTGGAACGCATCTGGCCAATGTTATCCGCAGGCGTTTACTCCACCAAACGGGTCCGCTGCCTTCGAATCGGCACATTTTCATCGCGGGGTGGACTGGGATGCGCGGCGTAGTCTCACTAGCAGCGGCGATCGCCCTGCCCCAGGTGCTGGCCAATGGGATTCCCTTCACGCAGCGGAACATGATTATCTTCCTCGCATTCAGCGTCATCCTCGTGACTCTCGTGCTGCAGGGACTCACGCTTCCACCGTTGATCCGTGCGCTCGGAGTGGGAGGCGGTACGTCCGGGCCCGACCCCGAGGAAAGAGAGGCGCGGCAGGCCATTGTGAAAGCGGTGTTGAGCTATCTGGAAAAGGCGAAGAGCAAATCCGACTCGTCGAGTGCCGAGGTGTATGCGGACCTGGCTCAACATTACAATCAGCGTCTCGCAATGCTGGCGGAAGATGGCGACAGCAGCACGGAGAGCAGCGACCGAAATTTTTATGAACGCTTCAACGATCTTTCGCGCAAATTACTGCACATCGAGAGAGAAACTGCGGTTCAGCTCCGCAATCAACGACGGATCAACGACGAGTTGCTGCGAGAAATCGAGCGCGAACTGGATCTGAGTGAGGCGCGGCTATCCCGCAAATCGCGGTAGTCCATGGGAAGATATTGCCAAGATCGGATGATGCCCGGCTAGAACCGCCTGCTCACTACGCAGGCAAGCCGGGCGCTACGAAAGCCGGCGCTTCATTTGAATGAGGCGCATCTATCATGTAATTGCGACAGAAAGATTATGGCCATGATTGGAGACAAGAGATGCGCAGAGTGAACACTCGCAAAGCTAAAGGACCAATTAAGCGCGTATCTTGCATTCGCTAGGGGCGGCGAGGAGATAGTGATTCGCGATCGCAATCTGCCCGTGGCGAACATTGTGCCATTGTCAGAAGAAGAGGCTGACGATCAGGAACTGAAGCTGGTTGCAGAGGGGAAGATGCGCCGAATCTCGTCAGGCACTGTCGCCGGCAGTAAGGCGATTGAAGCCCTTTTCGCAGAGAGAGAGACGAAGGATTGTGAAGAAGACAACCTTCTGGGATGCCAGCGCGTTTGTTCCGTTGTGTGCAGAGCGCAAGATAGCGCGCCACTCTCGTCAGCACACGGCCTGGTATAAATTCGGACGCATCAACCAACATCTATCTGGCGGCCAGTTTTTGGGCGAAACCGACGAGCAGTTTTTTGTCGCGCGCGTCCATTCGCTGCACCAGACCGGCAAGACGCGACAGGACGGCAGCATCCTTGCCCGACAGATTCTTGTGTCGAGGCGCCTCAGGCAGATCAAGCAGCTTTGGCTCCTTCTGCCCGTCTGCTTCAAAGAAAACCTGATAGAGATGCACGTCCATTGCGCGGGCGATCTTTTCCAAAGTTTCGACCGACGGTACGGTGTGGCCATTTTCCACACGGGACAAATAACAGCGCAGAAGTCCAGTGCGGCGCTCAATGTCACCCTGACTCATATTTTTGGATTCACGAATTGTTTTAAGGCGTTCGCCAACAATCATCAGTCTTCCTCGCTTTCGGCTTGGGCTGCAAATTATATCGTGCGACGCATGTATGGACAAGGTTTACTGCTGAATTATCGAAGGCGCTCGACTTTTATTGCCGCGACTGATGAGATGCGCCTGCTCGAACACCCGACAGTATCTGTGCCGCACCTACGGCGCTCATCAAGAGTGCTCCCTTGCGCACGCAGCGCTCCCGCGCTGGGCTAAGTTGTGGCGCGCCTATGGCGCTGGTTTTGCGCAGAGCGGATCGACCACGTAACGAGAGGGATGGATATGCAAAATCAAGGAAAGACGGTGGCAGGTCGCCGTTCGTAGGGAATCAAACGCCCGCCGGGAGACGCCCGCAAAATTAGCTGGCAACAGTAGCCACCGCGTGACCAACGGCACCTACAGCGCAAACGAACGGCTGCATCCTCTGCAATGAGAGCGCCGCTGCGAGACCTCAAGTCAAAAATCTGAAGCAAACCAAAAGGCACCCGACCAAGAGCCGGGTCGGCCGCTACAAAAGCAAAGACAAATGCAAAAAAACAATAAGAGAGGTCCTTCGCCTTGCCGCAGAAAACGCGGCAAGGCGAAGGATGACGACGGCTTAATGGCATTGTTGAAAGTCCTGAATCGCAGTGCGGGCCAAAAAACGCCCACCGAGAAACGCCCGCAAACTGCGCGGGCAACGGTTGCCGCTACGCAACCAGCGGCAAATTCCAAGACAAACCGACGGGCGCACCCAAAACGCGGCGCTGCGCACGGCAAAGGCAAATGCCAAAACCGCCGATCGG
This sequence comes from Candidatus Acidiferrales bacterium, assembly GCA_050746865.1. GTDB lineage: Bacteria > Acidobacteriota > Terriglobia > Acidiferrales > UBA7541 > Palsa-295. Next base: position 80 of record JBOGMU010000095.1, on the reverse strand, counting down.
GATATCGGCGTTCCGAGGTAAACAAAAGCGCCAACAACGATACCGGCGCTACCACATAGAAGCAAGACTCTAGAGAAAAC
>JBOGMU010000094.1:0-17703 GCA_050746865.1 Candidatus Acidiferrales bacterium | reverse complement strand
CAAATGCCGCGCTGAAGGCCGCGGCTCTACATTTGAGGCTTGAACGCGGCGCTGCGAAATTGAAGTTACGGTTCGCCGCGGACAGTTAGAAAGAGCGAGGCGAATCCGATCAGCAGGATGGCTCCTTCGAGATCGACCGAAGCACTGTGCAACCGGTCAAATTCAGCCCGAAGGGAATTCGTCGAAGGCGTGGCCGCGACCGAGATCATCTCGCGGCGCAGCCCGGCCATGGGCCGGATCACGAAGTGCTGGGAGATCATCGTCAGCACGATCATCAATGTGACGCCCGCGGCGGGCAGTATCAACCGCTTGGCGGTGGCTTGCGATGTGGTCGCTAGAACGGCCGAAGCAAGCATAAAAAGCAGCCCCGCGGCGACGCCTAACGTATGCAAGCGGCTGATCGCAAATTCAACAACGAGTCCGGTTTGGTCCTGATTTGGTATGACGCGAAAAAGGCCGGGAGTGATCGCGACGAAGTAAATAATCGAACCGAGCCATGCGCCGAGCGTGAAGAGCTGGATGAACCGGAGCGTGTATTTCATCGGCGGATGCCGCAAATTGTATCGCAATCAGGCGTGAGAGTGTGCGTCGTGAGCCGAATTTTCGAAGAAGGAGCATCAGAAGAGAGGGTGGATCCGGAGACGCGTCAAGGGCGCGGCGAGCATGCGCCCCTACGGGCGAACTCAGAGCGCGCCGAGGAGCGCGGGGGAATGTTCGTAGGACTCTTCTTGCTCACTCTTCTCGTTTCTTAGCCTTGTGTACGCTGCGAACGTGCTCTGCGAATGCCTTACTCAAGGAAGGTTTGCTGTCCTTCGGGAACACCAGCCCACATGCGGAGCAGCGCTTTTTACCCATCATGGTCGTCAGATAAGGAGAGATTTTCTCTCGCGGCATCGCTCTACAATTTGCCTGTTAGTCGATTGCGATACAATGCAAGCAGTTTTGTAAAAATACTGCGAACATAGGATGGGAAAGTTCTGATGCAAAGCTGTAAGGGCTCTGCAGGAGTTCAGTGGACTGCCGATGTCTCATCCACTTCTTGGGCACATGCCGCGAAATCAACTATTCAGACAGCCAAACCATCAGTGGCAGAATCAGATTGAGACGCGGCTTGGGAGTGGTGGGCGATGAAGGACTTGAACCTTCGACCTCTCGCGTGTGAGGCGAGCGCTCTAACCACTGAGCTAATCGCCCGCATCGAATAAAGCGCCGGCTAGAGCATAAGCCGGTCGCCGCATAAGCAACAGCGGGACTCATTTTTTGTAACAGAAGGCTCGGCCAATTGCAAACGACAGCCAATATAAATAATGAAGTCACAGCGGCGGCTTCCTCGCGCCGGCTAATGGATTTGCAGCGCTCTATCGGGCGGGTGGTAAAAGGCAAGGATGAAGTGATCCGTATGGCGCTCACAACCCTGCTCGCGCGCGGGCACTTGCTAATTGAAGACGTGCCGGGGGTGGGAAAAACCACGCTGGCGCAAGCGCTGGCGCGTTCGTTCCACTGCTCGTTTCAGCGGATACAGTTCACGTCTGACTTGCTGCCGTCGGACGTAATCGGCATCAGCGTCTTCAATCCCGCAACACAGGAATTCGAATTTAAGCCTGGGCCGATTTTCGCAAATATCATTGTGGCGGACGAGATCAATCGCACAACGCCGAAGACGCAGTCCTCGCTTCTGGAGGCCATGAACGAGTCGCAGATTACCGTCGACAACAACACGCATCCGCTGCCGAAACCGTTCCTCGTGCTCGCCACGCAGAATCCAATCGAGCATCACGGCACCTATCCGCTGCCGGAGTCGCAGCTTGACCGCTTTCTGATGCGCATCCGCATGGGCTATCCCGGCCGTGAAAGCGAGAAGGAAATTTTGCGCAACGGATCGGCACCCGCCGGACGGCCGGCCGCAGAAAAAATCGAGGCGATGATGGACGCTTCGGACGTTTATGCGATGCAGGAGGCCGTTACCCTCGTAAAGGTCGAAGAGAGCCTGCTGGATTATGCGCTCGAAATCGTGGATCGCACGCGGCAAAGCGAACAATTGAGCCTCGGCGTGAGTCCTCGCGGCGCCGTGCTGCTGCATCGTGCGGCGCAAGCGCGCGCATTCCTCGAAGGGCGCGATTATTGCGTGCCAGACGACTTCAAGCGCCTGATCGTTCCCGTTTTCGCGCACAGGGTGGTCGTCAGTTCGCGGTACGTCTCCACGCAGAAAAAATCGGAGCAGGCCGAAGCGATACTCGGCGAAATTTTGGAGACAACGCGCGTCCCATTGTAATCCCAGTGTTGTAACGGCGCGTGCTTCTTGCGCGCTTTCACGACTGAGAGCAGTCCTCACACGATGCAAGAATCGGCTATGCCATCTCGCCGTTGGTTTCGTCCCGCCGAACGCGCTGCGTGGCGCAATTTCGGGATCGCGATGCTCGCGCTTTCATTTGCGCTGGTGCTGGCGCTCTTCTCTGCCGCGGTGGCAAGCCAGGGACGCATCTGGCTCGCAGGATTCACAGGAGTCGGCGCGCTGGGCGTAGCGATATGGGTTGGCGTTACGATCGTGCCGGCTATGGCGCGGCGCACCAGCCTGCGCTGGATCGCTTACCAGATCGACTACCGATTGACGCGCGACGGCGTGATCTACCTTTTCGGCGTCTTGATTCTCGTGCTCGCGGCTGTGAATACCGGTAACAATTTGCTTTTCATTATTTTGAGCTGTGCACTCGCCGGCATTCTGATTTCAGGCGTCCTTTCCCGCGCGGTCCTTACCGGCATCGAGCTGAAGTTCGATTTGCCCGAACACATTTTCGCCGAGCAGCCCGTGCTTGCGGAAATGGAGCTGCGCAATGAGAAGCAACTGTGGCCGTCATTCTCGCTGCGGGTATTGGGCGAAGCAACGAACAGCGGCGACGAGCAGATTCTCTCACGCGCCGTGTACTTCCCTTATATCCCGCGGCAAAGCTCAGCGCGGCAGAAAGTGGAACTGCGTTTTCCGCATCGCGGCATCTATCTGCAGGAGGCGTTTGCAGTTCGCACGCGCTTTCCATTTGGATTTTTCGAAAAAACGCGGCGAGTCGATTCGCACTCGGAAATAACCGCATATCCGCCGGTCGGACCAACGGAACAGTTCTACGAAGTGCTGCCGTTGCTCAGTGGCGAAATGTCCAGTTATTTTCGCGGGCGCGGCGTGGAACTGCATTCGCTGCGGGAGTACGTAACGTCGGACAGCGCGCGCGCTGTGGACTGGAAAGTGACGGCGAAAATGTCACGCATGATGGTCCGCGAATTCGCGCGCGAAGACGAGCGACGATTGATGATTGTGTTTGATCCATTTGTGGGTTCGGCAAACACGAGCGCGAATGTGACGCGATTTGCCATGGATGACGCGACGGACCGGCACGCGCGCTTCGAGCGCGCCGTTTCGCTCGCCGCGTGCATTGCGTGGCACTTCAACGAGATCCAATCGGTCATGCAGTTTCGCACAGACAGTTTTGTTACGGCAATGGCGCCCGCCAGCGAAATTATTTATGACGCCCTACGCACGTTGGCGCTCGTCGAGCCGAATGATAGGGCACAGGGCGGCGCATTCATCGACGATCTTGCCGCTGAGCGCGATATTTTCAAAATTATTCTCACCGCGCGGCCGCAGCGCAGCATTCCCACTGCGCTTTGGACTTCGTCTTATTTCATCTTCATCGACAATCTCTGACGTTCACGCGCGGCTGAACTCCTTCTTTCTCTTCGTCAAGCTGCTTTACGTTCTCTGCCGGCTTCAGTCAATATATGGCTCGAATGAATAGCCGACTTTCTCCGCGCGCATTGACAATCCTGCGTCGACGGCTGCTCGCGTGGTTCGCGAAAAATCGCCGCGCGCTTCCGTGGCGCTCGAGCCGCGATCCGTATCGCATCTGGATTGCTGAAATCATGCTTCAGCAGACGCGTATTGCGGCGGTGGTCCCCTATTACGACCGGTTCCTTGAAAAATTGCCGACGGTCCAGTCGCTCGCCAGCGCACGCATTGATGATGTGCTTCGGCTATGGTCTGGACTTGGCTATTATTCGCGCGCGCGGAACCTGCATCGCGCGGCACAGCAGATTGTCATAGAGCACGCGGGTGAATTCCCTCGCATGGCTGATGCTGCGCTCGCGTTGCCGGGCATCGGCCAGTACACGGCTGCGGCGGTGTTGAGCATGGCCTACGATGTGCCGCTCGCCGTACTCGATGGCAATGTGGCACGAGTGCTTGCGCGTCTCAAGGCGGTGCGCGGCAATTTACGCGAGCCTCGCCGCTGGCGCACTCTGGCGAAAAGCGCGCAGCATCTGCTCGCCCCGTACGCGGCGGGCGACTGGAATCAAGCGTTGATGGAGCTTGGCGAAGTAATTTGTACGCCGCGCAACCCTCTCTGCGCCGATTGCCCGATCGCAAAAGTTTGCCGCGCGCACGCGCTCGGCCTCGCTGACCGTATTCCGGTGCCGCGCCGCAAACGCGCCCCGGTAAAAATTCGCATCGCGGCCGCCATTTTGCGCGATCCCGAAGGACGCGTGCTTCTTGTACGCGATCCCGGTGCCCACGACGGAGTCCTCTTTTCGCGCATGTGGCAATTCCCTGCCGTCGAAGTCGCCGAACATGCCGAAAACGAACTCGCGGCGCATCTTATGCAAACCCTCGGGCTGGAGCCGCTCAAGTTTGAGAAATTGCCTATTGCACGACACGGCGTCACATACCGAAACATCGCGCTGCTGCCCTATCTCGCGCCCGTCGCACAACTGCCGAAGCTGAGCCGGACTCGCATTCTCCATCTCGATCACCTCAGCACCGTACCTGTCTCCAGCGCCACGCGAAAAATCGCTGCTGCTTTTCAAAGTTCTCTTAGCCGCTGCTAACGACGTTTCGGCGCAGCTTTTGCATTACATAGTTTTCTGCTATAGCTACGTTGATGCCCAAGATTCCTCCTATTACGCCGAAAAAGCTTCTTCGTGTCCTTCTTCGGACAGGCTTCTACATCATCATCAGAGGGGAAGCCACGTTAACCTTCGACACGTTACGAAACCCCATCTTCACGTCGTTGTGCCCAATCACGGCCACGATTTGGCCCCGAAGACGCTTCGCTCAATTCTCGTGCAAGCGGAGATTACTCCTGAAGAATTCATCACGCTTTTAAACAAATAGGCGCTCTCTCACTTTGCGTGGGGAGCCGAGAACGATATAATTCAAACATGAAGAACGGTCGAGGAAAGACTTACGAATACACGGTCTTCTTTGAGCAAAATGAGCACGGTGATTACACTGTGACGGTGCCGACATTGCCCGGCTTGGTCACCGAAGGAAGCGACTTGGAAGACGCCCGCGATATGGCAAGGGACGCCATCCGCTGCTATATAGAGGGTTTGAAGAAGGCTAAGGCTCCAATTCCCGTCGAAAAAGAGACTGCTCAACTGAAAATCTCCGTAGTCGCTTAATCTCAACCACAAACCTTCCCTTGTTAGCCAATAGGCGGCGCGTTTGTTCGCGGTTCTCCAGCTGCCCACCATGCCAGTGTTAGCATCGAAGAGAGCATGGCTTCCGCGACGCAACCCGAGACGGCGGCTGCCCGGGTAATCCCCGGTGGTTCGGCCGTTCAGCGCTATTTTGAGGTGTCACTCTTCCTTCTCGTCGCGACGGGCGTTATCTCGATCATCTCCACCGGCAAGCTCGATCCATTCACCACCGCCATCGTTCCGCTGGCAGTTGCATACAAAGCGTTTCGCCTTTGGCGCGGATGCGGCCCGGAACTCTCCACACAAATGGCGACATGGCTCGTGCTCGCATATTTTTTATTCTTTCCCTTTGATCTCTGGGTGCTTTCGCGCGGCCGCGCCGAAGGCGCTCCGAACCCGGCGCTATATGCTGCCCTGCTTGCAACGATTCACCTGCTTCTTTTCGCGGTCATTGTGCGCCTCTATTCGGCGCGAACGAGTCGCGATCATGCCTTCCTCGCCGTTCTCGCCGTCGCCGCAATGGTTTCTTCCGCGATTTTGACGGTGGAAACGGGCTTCATTGTCGCGCTCGCAATTTTCCTTATTCTCGCTGTCTCCACGTTTGTCGCGATGGAGATTCGTCGCAGCGGCGCGGACGCCGTTTCGCCCGCACTCGATCCGGGAACGCCAATTTCCCGGCGCCTGAATCGCGCGCTTGGCACGGTTTCGCTTCTCGTAGCCTTCAGCGCGCTCGCACTAGGTGTCGTGATTTTCTTTATGATTCCGCGCTTCACCACCGGCTATATGAGCGCGTTCAACTTGCAGCCAAATATGACGACCGGCTTCAGCGAGGACATGACGCTCGGTACGATCGGTGAGATCCAGCAGAACACGGCCGTCGTGATGCGGATTACGGTGGACAATCCCGAGCGTGCTCAAGACGTCCATTGGCGCGGGATCGTCCTCACCACGTTCGACGGTAAGCGATGGTTCACGCAGGCACACAATGACGACCTGGTGCTCGCGGGCGCGGACGGCACCTATTACTTTAGCGGGCCTTCGGGAAGAGATGACTCGGTTCCCATTCGCTATACCGTACTGATGGAGCCGATGGCCACGTCGGCAATTTTCATCGCGCCGACAATTCAGGCCCTCCGGGGGGACTTTCTGGAAGACACGGCGCGGCCGGGTACTCTGCGGCGTCGTTTCCTGCTCATGGACGACACCGGCTCCGTGTTCAATAGCCAGCGTATCGGCGTGAAGCTTCGCTATGAGGGCGTCTCAAGGCTGCCCCGAATTCCGGCTTCGGAGCTTCGCGCTCTGCCGGCTGTCTATTCGAGCAAAATTCAGGACACCTATCTTCAGCTGCCACCAGGACTCGATCCGCGGATCAAGCAACTCGCGGAGGATGTCACATCGCATGCTTCGAATCCTTACGACAAGGCCTCCGCGATCGAGCTTTATCTAAAAGCGCATTATGCCTACACTCTCGACCTGCGCGGCGATCCAGGTGACGATCCACTGGCGTATTTTCTTTTTACCCGACGCGCTGGCCATTGCGAATATTTCGCCTCCGCAATGGCGATCATGCTGCGTGAAATCGGGATACCCTCGCGCTACGCGACGGGGTTCCTCCCCGGCGAATTCAACGATATCGGCGGCGACTACATTATCCGTGCAAGCGACGCACACGCATGGGTCGAAGTCTATTTTCCCGGTTATGGGTGGATGACGTTCGATCCCACGCCCGGGAGCGACCTGAAGCGACCATCCGGGCTTGCCGCGCAGATCGCAATGTACTGGGATTGGTTCCAGCTCAGCTGGAGCGAATGGATTATCAACTATGATTTCGCGCACCAAATTCGGCTGACGGACGACACGCAAAGGGCAACCCGCGATTTCAGCGCGCAGGCGCGCGAATGGTATCAGACGAAACAAGAACAGGCCATGAGGCTATTGCTCGCGCTCGACGCACACATCGAGGCTTCGTCTTTTACTCTGCCCGCGCTGCTGATTTTCCTCGTGGCTTTGCTTATGTGGTTGCGCGGACGCGCCTTCATTCGCTACGCCGTGGCACGCTGGCATCTCGGCGGGCGGCGCGGTAGCAGCCTCACGCCTTCGCTGGCCGTTTTTGAATATCAGGAGATGTTGAAGATGCTCGAAAAGCGCGGCTGGAAGAAGATGCCATGGCAAACGCCACGCGAATTCGCGGCCGCGATTCCTGCCACCGAGGTCGCCGCTCCAGTGCTGCAGCTTACGGAACTCTATCAGGCAGCGCGATTCGGCAGCATCGCTCTGCCATCCGAGCAGGCGACGTTTCTGCTTCGATCCATCCGTGAGCTCCTTCGGGCCCCTAAATCCACGAAATGAAATGGCGTGGAGCATTGCTGCTCGGTATCGTTGGCGCGCTTATCGCAGCTACGCTCTTCATTCACAGAATTCCTCAGAGCGAGGCCTATCACAATCTCGCCGACCAGCGCATGCTGCTCGGCGTGCCTAACTGCCTCAATGTCGTCTCGAATGTGCTGTTTCTTTTCGTGGGAGCTCTCGGCATTTTGCAGATTTTACTTGGCGGTCACGGCGGTACGATCAGTTTTATCGACTCACGTGAACGATGCCCCTGGCTCATTTTTTTCGTCGCAGTCGCGAGCACCGCATTCGGCTCTGCCTACTATCATCTCAGCCCAAACGATCACACGCTTGTTTGGGACCGGCTCCCGATGGCTATAGGCTTCATGGCGCTGCTTGCCGCCGTTATTTCTGAACGCATTAATGTTGCGGTCGGCCTGTGGCTTCTTGGGCCACTTACCATCGTCTGCGGAGCGGGAAGCGTGTTTTGGTGGGGTATTACGCAATCGAGGGGAAATGACGATCTGCGCCCGTACGCACTTGTGCAGTTTGGTTCGCTTGTCGTGCTGCTCTTAATCCTAGCCCTTTACCCGAAGCGATATACGCGCGGACTTGATTTCATTCTTTCGTTCGTGATCTATGGAATCGCGAAAGTTTTCGAAGCCGCCGACCGCCCTGTCTATGCGCTCGGCCACATCGTCAGCGGTCACACGCTGAAGCATATCGCCGCGGCAGTCTGCGCATACTGGCTGTTGCGAATGCTGCAGATGAGAAAACTCGCGAACCGTTTTCGGGAAGCCGAATCGGAGCCCGCCTAATACGCGTGAGTTTTCGAGCTCTCAAGTATTCGCCGTATTCAATAGAGGGAGCGAAATCACGAAGCTAACAAGAGCTTCGTCCCAAAGGAGAACGCGATGGCCTCGAATAAATGTGCACACCCAAACTGCAGTTGCACGCCGGCGGAAGGCAAGAAGTATTGCAGCCCCCAGTGCGAAGCGATGGAAAAAACTCCCGACGTTGACTGCAAGTGCGGTCACGCCGGCTGCCGCGGCCGGACGACCTAAGGGCGCCGATTTTCACAAAAATCAGAAGCTAGATATGCTTGGTGCGCCTACCTTAAGCAACATCGCGCTCCTGTTCGATCCGTTATAATTTGCAACGTCGCCGCACGTATGGTCCCAGAGCAACGCTCGAATATGACGCCACAACTGCACACCGCCCGCCTCATACTGCGCCCGCTGGAAATCGACGATGCCAAGCAGGTGCAAATTCTCTTTCCGCAATGGCAGATTGTCCGCTACTTGGCGAACCGTGTTCCGTGGCCCTTTCCGCCGGATGGCGCCCGATCGTTTTACCGTGACGTGGCCCTACCGGCGGCGGAGCGCAATGAGGCGTGGCATTGGACACTTCGTCTGAAGACCGATCCTGCGCGCCTGATCGGCAGCATCAGCCTGACGAAAGGCGAAGAGGACAATCGCGGCTTCTGGATCGGCATTCCGTGGCAGGGACAAGGCCTGATGAGCGAAGCGTGCGACGTCGTCACGAATTTTTGGTTCGACGAGCTGAAATTTCCGGTGCTGCGCGCCCCTAAGGCAATCGCGAATCTCGCTTCGCGCCGCGTTTCCGAGAAGCAAGGCATGCGCGTGATTCGCACGGAAGAGCGAGATTACGTCTCGGGACGCCTTCCCAGCGAGATATGGGAAATCACGGCCGCAGAGTGGGACGCCCGCCGCACAGGTAACCGTGCCAGCGACCCTGATGGTCCCAAGCGGTGCCTTTCCATCGATTCGATACGCGACGTTCAGCCGCCGAAGCCATAGGCCGCCCTCGTGCTAGAATTGATGTCTTCTACACTACGTAAGGACGCATACTGAAATGCCGAAGGTCGGATTCATCAGCCTGGGATGCCCAAAGAACCTCGTCGATAGCGAGGTGATGATGGGCATTCTTGCGCGCGCGGGCTACGAACTAACGCCGCGCGCCGGCGAAGCGGACGTGCTCGTGGTGAATACGTGCAGCTTCATTGCGCCGGCGCAACAGGAATCGGTGCAGTCCATTCTCGAAATGGCCGAGTATAAAAAATTCGGCCGCGCGCAAAAACTGATCGTTGCCGGCTGCATGGTCGAGCGTTACCGCAACGAAATCCGCGAGCAGATTCCCGAAGTCGATGCTGTGATCGGCACTGGCGAGGTGGAACAGATTCTCGCAGCCTGCGAAGGCGACTTGAACGCGAGCGCAAACGGCGGCGCGGCCGAGGAATCGCCCACGTATCTTTACCACGATGCTACGCCACGAATTCTCGCCACGCCGCACCACTCCGCTTACATCAAGATTAACGAAGGCTGCGACCATCCGTGCACGTTTTGCGTGATTCCGCAACTGCGCGGGAAATTCCGCAGCCGCCGATTTGAATCCGTCGTTCGCGAGGCGCAAAATCTTGCAGCCGCGGGGGCACGCGAGATTTCGCTTATCGGCCAGGACACAACTTATTACGGCGAAGACCTCGGGATCCGCGACGGCTTGCCTCTTTTGCTCGAACGACTCGCGCAGATTGAGGACCTCTACTGGATTCGCTTTCTCTATTGCTATCCGAATCGCATCACGCCGAAGCTGCTCGATACCATTGCCGCGCATCCGCGCTTGGCGAAATATCTCGATATTCCGCTCCAGCACGCGAGCCGAAGCGTGCTCGCGCGGATGAAGCGCGGCTCAAACGCGGACGCATTCCTGAAAATGCTCGACCGAATCCGCGCCGCAATTCCGGGCGTTTCGATTCGCACATCATTCATCGTGGGTTTTCCCGGCGAGACGGATGCCGAATTCAATGAGCTTTGCGAATTCGTCAAAGCGGCGCAGTTCGATTGGATGGGAGTTTTTGCGTACTCCGACGAAGACAGAGCCAAGAGCTATGGCCTCGAGAACAAAGTTGACGAGAAGACCATCGCGGCGCGGCAAAAAACTTTGATGACTCTGCAGAAAGGGATATCGCGGCGTAAATTGCGGGGTCAGGTCGGTGCACGGATGCAGGTGCTGCTCGAAGGGCCTTCGCAGGAAACCGACTTCGTGTGGGAGGCGCGCCACCAAGGTATGGCGACGGATATCGATGGGAAAATCTACATCACCGAATTCGCAGGCGTCACGGAAGCCGCGGATTTACCCGCCCCAGGAACACTAGCCACCATTGAGGTGATGGAATCGAAGGATTACGATCTCATCGGTCGCGCTATCGAATTTGCATCGCCTGCTCAGGTCACTCCTGAAACCATTCTCTCCACTTCGAAGAATTTGTTTCCGATCCTGTCCCGTTGATCGCGCCCCTACGATCCGCGCGTAATCGCGCAATACAGTCGCGCCGAGCACAATTCACGTTCGCTTTGGGGTATGCTGGGCCGGATGACGCGTCTGTGCCCGATTTGTCGGAAGGCAGTGGACTCTGAAACCGATCGCGAGTTCCCTTTTTGCAGCGAGCGCTGCCGCTTGATCGACTTGGGCAACTGGTCGAGCGAGAAATATAAGATCAGCGAGCCGGTAATCGACGAATCCGTGCCCGATGAACCTCCGCCCCAATCGGAGCACGACGGAAAATGAACGCGCCCGCCGGGTCCGTTAATCAGCCGCGGACCACGATACCGGCCAAAAAGCCGCGAGTTTCCATTTTTCTCGCTACTGCCTGCGGGCTGGGTTGTCTCCCGCAGGCACCGGGCACATGGGGCGCGCTTGGAGGGCTCGCGGTTACCACAATCCCCTTTTTGTTTTGTGCGTGGCTTTCCATTTTGCGAAACTCAGCCGGCACTGCCAGTTATCTGTTCGTTCAGCTTGCCGTCGGGTTGGTCCTTGCAGTAATCGGGGTTTGGTCCGCAGGATGCGCCTCGCGTTTTTGGCAGCAAGACGACCCGCAAAGAGTGGTGATCGACGAAGTTTCGGGCCAACACCTGGCGATTGTGCTAGGGTGCGCGCTGCCGGTCTGGAGAGCGATTCCGGTCCCGTTGCACACATCCATTTGGGACTATCTTGCGCACAATGCGACCCTTAACTGGAAATATCTGTTGGCGGGTTTTATACTTTTTCGAGTGTTCGATATTTGGAAGCCGTTCCCTGCGCGGCAGGCGGAATCGTTGCCGGGTGGCTGGGGGATCATGGCAGATGATTGGATGGCAGGGGTTTACGCTGCGATAGGATTGTGGATCGCTCGTGCAGCGGGCCTTTAACGACAGGAACGAATGAATTCATCTCCAAAAATTGAAAGCGTCAAGCCGAGCGCGGCGCTTCCCGGCGGAGAGATTGCTATCTACGGGACAGGATTCGCCGTACGCAATCACTCGCGCCCGCAGGTCCAATTCGGCTCGACGGAAGGCAATCTCATCCTCGCCGCGGATAATTACCTGATCGCACGCGTGCCGGATGGCGCTTCCGGTGGCGCGGTCAGAGTCCTGATGGGCAGCGTTGAAAGCGCGCCGTTTCCGATGTCGCTGGGTGTGCAGATCGCGGATAACCTGCATCCAGTGATGAATCCTGCGGTGGATTCGAGCGGCAACATTTATGTCACGTTTAGCGGCCAACGTGGACAGAAGGTCCCCGTTTCGCTTTACAAAGTCACGGCGAATCATTCCATCAAGCCATATATCACCGAACTGACGAATCCCACCGGGCTTGCTATTGATCGCGAGGGGTTTCTTTTTGTCTCGTGCCGCCAGGACGGAACGATTCACCGCGTCTCGCCCGACGGGCGCTCGATGCAATGGATTGAGGGCATGGGTATTGCTACCGGACTCGCGTTCGACAAAAACGGCAGTCTTTATGTGGGCGATCGCAGCGGAACGATCTTCAAGATCGGTCCGGACCGCGAAATTTTCGTCTTCGCCACTCTCGAGCCTTCCGTCGCGGCCTATCATCTCGCGTTCAGCCCGACGGGCGATCTCTACGTTTCCGGCCCGACGACGTCGAGCTACGACCGCATCTACCGGGTCACGCCAGCCGGAGAGGTGAGCGTGTTTTTCCGGGGCGTTGGGCGTCCGCAGGGGCTCGCATTCGACCGCGTCGGCAACCTTTACGTTGCAGCGTCGCTTGCCGGCAAACGCGGCGTCGTGCGCCTCACGCCAAAGGCGGAGCCGGAGGTCGTATTAGGCGGCAGCAATATCGTTGGCCTCGCGCTTTTGCCCACTCATCGCGCTATTATCGTCACAAATTCAGCACTCTTTTCTCTCGATTGGGATGTCGAGGGATTTCCTCTAAACGGCTGACGAGTTTCATGCGGGCGGAAATCATCGCGGTCGGTTCCGAATTGCTCACGTCTGAGCGGCTGGACACCAATTCCCTCTTCCTCACGGCTGAACTCAATCGCATCGGCATTCGCGTGATCCACAAAGCCGTCGTCGGAGACAATGCGGAAGAAATGACAGCGTCCTTCCGGCACGCCCTCGAAACCGGAGACGTCATCGTCAGCTCCGGCGGCCTCGGGCCGACGGACGATGACCGCACGCGCACTACCGTGGCGCAGCTTCTCGGCCGGAAATTACTGCTCAATCAGAAAATTCTCGAACGCATTCAGGCGCGCTTCCGCCGTTATAACCGGCCAATGCCTGAGATTAACGCGCGGCAGGCGATGGTCCCGGAAGGCGCAATCATCCTGCCAAATCCGCGCGGGACTGCACCGGGATTGTGGCTGGAAACAAGCGCGGGTCGCATCGTGATTCTGCTTCCGGGCGTTCCCAGCGAGCTTCGTGCGCTCTTCGAATGCGAAGTGAAGCCGCGCCTCGCGCGGGTTGCACCGAGCGAACGCCTCTTTACGCGCGAATTGCGCATCACGGGATTGCCCGAATCCGAAGTCGAGGCGCGCGTTTCGCCGATCTATCCGCTCTATCCCGATGTAGAGGTGACGATTCTCGCCGCGCCGTCCGGCATTCAACTTCATCCGCGCGTCTGGTCGAAAAATGCGCTGCAAGCCGAAAAACTGCTCGACGAGATGACCCGGCAAATGGCTCTGCCTCTAGGCGAACATCTCGTCTCGACGAACAGCGAGACGATGGAAGAGGTCGTTGCACATTTGCTCACAGGAAATCGCGCGACGATTGCCGTCGCTGAAAGCTGCACGGGTGGCATGCTCGCCGAGCACCTCACGAATCTTGCGGGCAGTTCGAACTATTTCCTTGGCGGCGTCGTTTGTTACAGCAATGAGATCAAAACGGCTCTTGCGGGCGTGCCTGCATCCCTTATTGAGGCGAAAGGCGCGGTGAGTGCCGAGGTTGCGTCCGCTCTGGCCAATGGAATTCGCAACGGCGCTGCCGCAACGATCGGGATCGGTATCACAGGGATTGCCGGTCCTGGCGGTGGCACGCCCGATAAGCCGGTCGGCCTCGTCTATATCGGCATCGCAGACGAACACGGCGCACATTCGCGCGAATACCGCTTTTCTGCCGCCGACCGCGATCGCAACCGTCAAATGGCCACGCAGGCCGCGCTAGATCTGGTTCGCCGCTACTTTCTCTTCCCTAAGCCTGCAAGTGGCCGATAATAAATCGGGCGCGTACGCGCTTCAGTGACTGCTTTGCCCCTCGTGTGACGACAACGCCGACCTGTAAGATGAAACGATCACCATGAGGCTCTTTGTGGCATTAGAAGTTCCCGACGAGACTCGCGAAGCGCTTGCCGGGCTGATCGCCCGCCTTCAACGCAAGCTTCCCTCCGCCAGGTGGGTTCATGCGGAGGCAATGCATATCACGCTGAAGTTCATCGGGCACATCGGCCCGGAACACCTTCCAGCGATTCGCAGCGTTCTCGCCAAGCTGAAATCTCCCGAGCCGATCGCGATGCAATTTCGGGGCTTGGGGTTTTTCCCCGGCGAAAAGCGGCCGCGTGTTTTCTGGTGCGGCGTGGAAGCTTCGCCGAATGCCGCGGTTCTCGCCGCACACATGGACCGCGCACTGCCGAATCTCGGCGTCGAGCCGGAGAGTCGTCCGTTTACCCCGCATTTGACGCTCGCGCGGTTCAAAGAGGACGACGCGCGCATCCGCGAAGACCGCTTGCAGGGCGTCGCGGAAATCCTGAGTCTAGCCCACGAAATGCAAGCGAAGGATTTTGGCTCGATCCGCACTTCGGAATTTCACCTTTTCGAAAGCAAGACGAAGCCAACCGGCGCCGAGTATACTCGTTTGGAGACGTTCCACTTCACCGAGGCGGCCAATTGAATCCCCGTGCTTCTCTCATCTCGGAACTGATGCCGCTTATCATCCCCATTGCATATCTGCTCGGATCGATTCCTTTCGGTTTGCTGATCGTGAAACTAACGCGCGGTACGGACGTTCGCAATTCCGGCAGCGGCAATATCGGCGCAGCCAATGTGACGCGCACGGTCGGATATCTCCCCGGAGTCCTCACGCTTATTCTCGATGTAGCCAAGGGCTTCGCAGCGGTCTGGATCGCCATGCACTGGTCACACGGCAACATGCGTTGGATGATTGCGGCGGCCGTGGCGGCGGTCGTCGGGCATGTCTTCCCGTTCGGGTTGGGATTCCGCGGGGGAAAGGGCGTAGCTACCGGGCTCGGGGTGTTCCTGCTGATCTGCTGGCAAGCAGTGGCTGCCGCCGTAGTGCTCTGGATCGTGATCGTCGCTTTTTGGCGCTATTCCTCGCTAGGTTCAGTGGTCGCGACGGCAGCTTTGCCGGTATTCGTCTACGTGCTTTACGCGCCCGGACACGCCCCTCCCGACTTCGTCACTTTTCCCACCGTTTGTATCTCAGTGCTCGTCCTTCTCAAACATCGTGCGAATATCCATCGCCTGATCGCCGGTGAGGAAAATCGGATCGGCAAACGAAAATAAAAAGCGAAAGGCTTTGCGGCCTCTCGCGCCAAATCCGAGGCACAGCAAAGCAGGAGTCCGCCTAATCCTGCGCTCTTAAGTGCCCATGCGCCTGTAGCTTATCCGGCAACCACCTGTACTTTAGTCCCGTTGTCCCTGCCCGTGGGGTCGGGTAGCATTTTTATGGTCTTCCCGTGCGCAAACTATCCTTCCGTTTCTCGCCGCGCAAGATGCGGCTCATGTGGATTGTGCTCGGCGCGCTTCTCCTGATGAGCGCCACGCCGCTCTGGCTTTACCACAGGCAAGTGCTGCAGTTGAGCGAAGAAAAGCTGCAGGATACCGAGCGCGTCCAGCAGACCGATATCACCCGGTCGCTTGCCAGCGAGACCCTCGATTTTGAGCAAGGCGTCCGTCAGCAACTTCTCGCCGAGCGCCAGATGCTCACGCTGACGGGCTGGATTGACGATGTAAACGATCCGCTGCACACGCCGCAAATCTCGCGGCTGCTACAGGAGTTCGCGAACGACCCGAACATTCTCTACGTCACGGCAGTCAACCAAGAAGCCAAAGGACAGACTGCCGGCAGCTTCCATGCGGACCAGGATCCCTTCATGGACGCAGCGTTGCGCCGCGCCTTCACTTCGAGTTTCCAGGGGTTTGATTCGATCAGCGAGGCGTTCGGCGTAGGCAGGGATAACAAGCCGGCGCTCGTGATGTCTATTCCGTTGACGTCGGACGGTCAATTCGCCGGCATGTTTGCGGCCGTCGTTTCACTCGGTAAGCTTGAATCGCGTTTGCGCGATGCGAGCGAACACAACCGCACCGTCTATATTGTCGATGGACACGGCCGCCTCGTCGCTTTCCCGGATTCCGCCGACTATGTGCCTGGACGCGACGTTAGCTCTATTTTCCCGATCGTAAAGCAGGTGCTGGATCCCAAAGAGACGCGGAACACGGTCAACATGATGTATTCCGCCCAGGGCAAAGACAAAAATCACCTCGTCCAGATGATTGGCACCTACAGCCCTATTCCCGAGCTGCGCTGGACCGTGATCGCGCAGCGCAGCCTGGACAACGCGCGGGCCGATGCGGGTGTCCAAGAACTCACCGCGCAGGCGCTCAGCTTCGTTATGGTTGTGACGATCGTGGCGCTCTCGTTCGGGTATCTCTTCGCGCTCGGGATTACGCGCCCGATTCAGAGCCTCGTTCATTCCACGCGCGCCATCAGCCGCGCCGAATTTCACGAACGCGTTCCAGTTGGCGGTGCTGCCGAAATCAGCGAGTTGGCCGAAACGTTTAATCACATGGCAGGCGATATCGAGGAGTACGTCGATAAGCTCAAGGTCGCCGCCAACGAAAACCGCGAGCTCTTCCTTGGTTCGATCCGCATGATTGCGGCCGCCGTCGACGAAAAGGACCCTTACACCCGAGGCCACTCCGGCCGTGTAGCGAAATATTCGACGATGCTTGGTGACGCAATGAGCCTGAGCGACGAGGACCTCGATACGCTCAAGATTTCCGCTCTCTTGCATGACGTCGGCAAGATCGGCGTGGACGATCGCGTCCTAAAAAAACCGGGCAAACTCACCGACGAAGAATTTGAGTTAATGAAACAGCATACGGTAAAAGGCGCGAACATTATGCGTCCCGTCGCTCAGCTAAAAGACATGATTCCCGGCATCGAACTGCATCACGAACGCATGGACGGCAACGGCTATCCTTACGGCCTTTCGGGAGATCAAATCCCCATGATGGCTCGCATCATCGCCGTCGCCGATACGCTTGACGCGATCACCACGAACCGGCCCTATCAATCCGCTATGGACTTGAATTACGCGGTAGAACGCATCTCGACCCTCGCCGTTTCAAAATACGACGCACGCGTTGTCGCCGCGCTCCAAACGCTCGTCAAATCCGGCCGCCTGCGCCTGAACTCCGCCGCACTCGTCGAAGTCTAGACTCCTGGGCAGTTCTCTACTCGATCCGCTGAGAACTCCTGCTTAGCTATCACTCTGCTAGAATGAGTGCTCCCGCATGTGGTAGCGCGGTTTCAGCCCCATGATTACGCTATTCGGAAATGAAAAAAGAGAGCCGACGCTTCTCGAACGCCTGAAGCA
>JBOGMU010000093.1:0-2347 GCA_050746865.1 Candidatus Acidiferrales bacterium | reverse complement strand
TTAAAATCCGTACCCTTGCAAAAAGCGCAGGGGATCCGCAACCCTCGTATCCGCGTCCCAGATCGTGGCTAAAATTCGGTCTGCTATTATTCGCCCGACTGCGAATGTCACAAAGGAAACCGGGACGGAAACCCGGGACAGCTGTCCCACGGTTCTGTCCGTCCGTCGGTGCTTACTTTCCGAACACTAACACGTGGAAGGTTCCGAGCTGCGCCATGCGCCGTCCTCCGCGTCCAGTTGCCGGCTGCGTGGCTGCGCTAAAGTCCGCAGTGTCTGCAAAGATCTCATGCGTTTTCGTATCGAGGCCCATCGTCTTTGCGCCATACTCACTCTTGATGGGATCGAGGGCGGTGTATTTGTCCGGCGAGTCCTCATGGAATACGTCAATCTCGCCCGCGATCGTCGAGACAAAAATCAGCTTGGTTTCAGCATCGAAGCGGGCCGCATCTGTACCCGCTGCGATCGGAAACGTCCGGATCACTTTGCCGTTCTCCGTATTGATGATTGCCAGCACCTGAGGATTGCGGCCTGCGCTAAAGAGCCGATGATGCTCCGCATCGATCGCCAGCGCAGTCGGATGGCCTTCCGGCGCAGTTGGCCAGCGCGACGTAACTGCCAAGGTTTTCGTATCGATCATCGCGATTTGGTCTTTATCGGCGAGGTTCACGTAAACGTGGCCCGCGCCATCGGAGACTGCAAACTCCGGCGCTCCGCCAAGCGGAATATTCTTGATGAATTCTCCCGTTTTGGCACTCATGGTTGTGGATGAGTTACTGTCGCCGTTCATTGAGAAAGCGTCCTTTGATGCCGGATCGTACAGCATGCAATCCGCATCGGGCTGTGCCTTGACTTCGCCGGTCTTCTTGAGCGTTTTCAGATCGAAAATCGTAATCGTCCCGGCGCCGCCATCCGTGATGAAGCCACGATTAAACTCTGGCGCTACTGCCACTCCGTGTTGCCGCTGAAAGCCCGCGATGAGACCCAAACTTTCTCCGGTATCGGCATTCATGACTTCTACCGCCGTTCCGCGTCCTAGATAAACGCGCCGCGCGGCCGAGTCCACGGTTACGTAGTCGAAATATTCCGTTTTGCTTCCCAGAGCCGCCCCGAATTTATAGGTGTGTAGCAAGTGGTAGCCACTCCCTGCCGCAGCCCACGAAACCGCCACAGCCCCGAACAGAATCGCCGCACTTGCGAAAATCACCCGCAAATTCGAACTTTTCATGATCCCTTCTCCTTCGCGTCATTCCGAATTGCGATGGATTGTACCCAATCTAGTCTGAAGATCACGTGAACGAGTCTCGAAATCCCGCATGTTATGGTGGACGGTGATCGCCGCCATTGCCGCACAGCGGACGACAGCGCAGCACCCCGTCAAATCACAAATCGCGAACGTAGAAGCTGTACAGGGCGGCAAACAAGGCAACCAGCAGGTACACGCCGCCGTATTCGATCATTACGTTGCTTGGAATAGAAACACTGGCAAAGGGCGAAAACGGCAGAGCTGCGGCTAGCGGCGATTGCATATCGAAAGCGGCGCGGCGCCAGATTGACTCGCTCGGCATAATCAGGCTCACGATTAGCCCGACGCTCTCCAGCTTCGCGCTTTCTGTAAATCCACTCATTTGCTCAAGCCATCCGCCCATGAATGCCAATCCATGAAGCCCAAGGACGAGTACGCCGTTCGTCAGTGTGCTGAACCACGCGCCAAAGAAAAACGTAACCGTCAGCGCCAGAAGGCACTCAAGAAGCACAAAAGCCCCGCCTTCGTAAGGATGCTGAGGCGCCACGCCGCCCATCGCATAGGCTACAAGGATTGTTCCACCAAAGGTCAGCGCCACGAACGCGGCGATCATGGCCGAGAAACCGAGCCACTTACCGAAAAAAATCTGCCAGCGTGGAATTGGTTTCGTCGCGATTGCGTGAATTGTACCGGACGTAATTTCGCCGGAGATCGTATCTACTGAGGTGAGAATGGCCATAATGACTGCGAGCAGATCGACGACGTACAGCCCGACCATGAGCATTGCGCTCAGAATCTGGTATCGGATGAAAGGCACAGTTTCGCGAGCCTGAAAATCCTGAATTTGAAAATGTAATGCAATGGCAAAAAGCGCAAGAAATCCGATTCCTGAAATCAACGCCGTGAGAAGAATCTTCTTGCGCGCCGCTTCACGGAACGTGATTTTCGCCATCACCCACCAGCCCATCACAATCCCCTGTCCTCGCCCATGATTCGGACGAACACATCTTCGAGCGACAGCTTCTCCGGCACGAATGAATAGAGGTCCGCGCCAGACGCGGCTAAATAGCGGACAATTTCGGGCAGCGCGTTCGATGAAAGGGC
>JBOGMU010000092.1:0-4278 GCA_050746865.1 Candidatus Acidiferrales bacterium | reverse complement strand
GCTCGGATTTTCGTGCGAAGTACGGCGACGTTGTTAAAGCGGTGGATGAGATTCGGAACGCGGGCGTGGTTAATGTCGGTTTATTAACGCAAAAAATCCCCTCGCTCAATGCGCTAGGCAATCGCGGCTCATAGAGTTCGACTTCAACGCGCCCCGCAGCGAGGGTTCGATGGCCCAACCTCTATTGAGTGGACTGCTGCGCCAAAGCGGCTGGCGTTGCGGACGTAACGGTGGCGGATGGAGCTGCGAGTGGCGTTGAGGCGTCGATGGAGGCGCCGTTGACGACTATTTCGACGCGGCGATTGCGCTGGCGGCCTTCGGGCGTGTCGTTGGAGGCGACGGGATCGGCTTTGCCCAGTCCTTTTGCCGTGATCGATGCTGCAGAGACGCCCTCTTGCGCGAGGAAATCGCGGACGGAACCGGCGCGCTGCTCGGAAAGCTGCTGGTTGTAGTCGTCGCTGCCCACGCTATCGGTGTAGCCCTCGATCTGTAACGTCAATCCTGGATGCGCGAGCAAAATGCCGGAAATTTTCGCCATCGTTTCGCGAGCGCCGGGTTTTAGCGTATAGCTGCCGGTGTCGAAGAGCACATCGGACATATTCACGATGAGGCCGCGGGCGCTGTCATTCGTCTGCAAAATGGAATTCAGTTGTGCGAGAAGCTGCTTGCGAAGATCGGCCTTTTCGGCGTCGGCTTTCGCAGCGGCTTCGCGAGCTTGCGCGGCTTCTGCTTCGGCGGCTTGCTTTTGTGCCAAAGCATCCTGCTTTTGCGCGAGGGCGGCTTGTTGTTCAGCGAGAGCAGCTTGACGCGCCTGCTCGGCTTCTTCCTTTGCTTTCGCGGCTTGCGCGGCTTCCGCTAATGCTTCCTTCTTCGCGCGTTCCGCGTCGGCCTTGGCGGCTTCGGCTTGCTGGCGGGCCTGTTCGGCGGCCTGGAGTTGGGCGGCTTCCGCTGCTGCTTCGGCACGCGCTTTTGCTGCTCGGTCCTCGGCTGCTTGTCTTTCGGCAGCGGCCTGGGCTTGCGCGTCTTCTTCGGCCTTTTTCTTGACGGAGATTACGCGGGCTTCTTCGGCTGTCTGGATGGCGTCACGGGACATCGCAATGACTGCTGTTTTATCGCGCTTCTGCCGGTAGGCTTCCTCGGCAGACTGAAGCTGCTGATTGGCTCGCGCGATCACGTCGGCGGCATACGTTGAGGCGTTCGCATTGTTAGCGATGCGGATAGCGTTACGCGCTTCGAAGAGTTCCGTTGGCGTCTTACGGTCGATGCCAAAGATGAGATTGTCGATCTTCGTGTTCGACGAAGAATAGGCGCTCTGCGGCAGCAGTTGATAGGTCGCGCTGACGCTCTCGGCGCCGGGCATTGCGCTGTTTTCGAGGACGACCTCATTGCCGGGTTGCGTTACGGCGAAATATGGCTCCGCGGTGACGGCGATGGCAAAAATTTGCATGTCCGTCATGGCTTTGACTTCGCCGTTGCCATTTTTGAGCTGGAGTTCGCCGAGATTGACGGCGCGGCCTTCGGGAGAAACGGCCCAAACAACATAGGTGAGATATTCGAAGCCAAACTTTGTGGCATCTTCCATGTTTTGGAACTTGGCCTCGATCTCAACGCGGTTGCCCTTATTTTCGACTCCGGCTTCGCCGACGCCTTGGGGCATCAGACTTGTACCGCGCAGGGGAACTTTTACGGTGCCGGTCCCGCGGCGGAATGTTATCGCTTTAGCTGTACGCGAGACGGCGGAGTTCGGCGCGGCGGTTGCGGGCGTACCCTGCATTTGCGCTATAGCGCGTGGAGCTGCGAGTCCGAGGACCCCGGCCAAGGCCAGAGAGAGAACCGGAACGATGGTGTGCGCTGACGACTTGGCCTGTACGCGACCGTTGAAGGGCATGGGTATCGCCTCCTTGGGAATATTTCCGTGGTTTTGTTCAGGTTAGCAAGAATGCGAGGCGCGAGAGCGGGAGTAGAGAAAGGCTTTGCGGAAGTGATTATCTGTACGTAGGGACAGGCTCTTGCAGAGCCAAAGGATTATGATTCTTCCAGCGATTTGACATTTACGGCGAGCCACCGTCGGATCGTTTCGAAGCGGAAGTTGCCTTCGTCGAGTGATCCGGAGATGAATTGATACGCTTCCGTGGTCGGAACGTCGATAAACTGACCATTCAGGCGCAAGAAGACATCCGTCATAACAAAGGCAATACGCTTGTTCCCGTCAAGAAAAGCGTGATTATTGGCGAGTGACTCCATTAGTGTCGCGGCTTCGTCGATAAGCGTCTCGTAGTAGCCGGTCTGTGGACGAAATATGGCCGATTCGAGCAGGTTCTTGTCACGAATACCGTGAATCCCGCCAAACTCCTCGATCAGAAGACGATGAGCTTCGATGGTCTCAGCGACCGTCGGATAGAAGCGGGACGGCACCTACTTCGCCAGTAATTTCAGTAAGTCTCGATTCTTATCGATGGAACGGCGGACATGCGACATGACTTCGGGCCGGACGGTGTTCTGGGTAGGGGCGACGAATTGGAGATAGTGTTCCGCGGCTTGCTCCAGCACATGCGTGGTGGTCTGGCCGTTTTCCTTAGCGAGTTTGGTGAGACCTTTGTAAAGGTCGACACGCATCGTGAGGCCGATTTGCTTACGGGCTTTAGTGGCCATATATTCTCCCAACGCGATTATAGGAGACATGGTCTTGTTAATTCAAGACCAATCTAGATGTATCTATTTCCGCGAATTCATGAAGAGCGGTCGGTACGGTTTGGAGAAAGGCCAGTGACTAGGGCTATTGGTGAGCCGCAGTCAGGCGGTTGCCGCGGGGACCGAAAAGTCCGTAGAAGATGAGGCCGAGGCCGCTTAGGAACAGCAATGGAGCCAGATAGCTGGTGACGAAAGAGCTGATGACGACGGGGATGTGCATCGCACTATAGCCGCCCGAGAAGTACTGGATTACGGCGGCGAGCAGCATGTACAGCAAGCCGCGCCTCACCAAACTGCTCTTCGCAGGAGGTTGAGACGCACGGACCGGGGCGTGTTGTGCGGCGCCTTCGGGGCCGGGAAGCGTCTCCCGGCATGAAGGGCACTGGGTTGCGGTCCGCAAAACCGAGAGACCGCAAAACGGGCATTGGCGAATCTTGTGTGCCATCTCGCTCGCCGGTGTTTGTCTAAAGGCCATTTGCGGTGTCCACTCCTTTGTTCTTTTGCTTTGCCCTATTTTAGCAGGCGTTAATGAGCGCGGGCTGCAATTGGGGGCCGATTTGCGGAAACGGTCACCAGTACGCGCGGTCAGGTGGTACAGGTGCGCAAATCTGCACTCATGGGTAATTGCGCGCATAGGCAGACCTCACTAGAGTGGGTTGTCATTAGCCCTTCGGAGCTACCTAATCCTCTCGTGCGAAGGAGAAATCATGTGGAATAAACCAGCGGAAGCAGAAACGCCGAGCCCTCGCCCGGCGCAGAGTAACGGGTTTGCGGCAACGCCCGCAGCGATGCGGCCTACGGCGCCGACAGCGCGGAACATGTCATGCCTGGGATCCGGGCTCGAAATCAAGGGCACGATCACGGGTTCGGAAGATTTGCAAATCGACGGGAAAGTGCACGGTCCCATTTCACTGCATGGCCAGAAGCTCACGATCGGGCAGACCGGGAAAGTGCAGGCGGAGGTATCGGCGCGGGACGTGATTGTCTATGGCGACATCACCGGGAACCTTCAGGCGCAGGATCGGGTCGAAATCAAGAAGGACGCATCGGTAATCGGCGACATCAAAGCGACACGGATCAGCATCGAGGACGGCGCGTATTGCAAGGGCCGTATCGAGATTGATCGCGGCGGACGGTCGTCTTCGTCCAGCATGTCGCCTTCATCGACTATTTCATCCACGGAGCCCGAGAGCGCAACCGCGCTGGTTCCCGTCGGCGCGAACTAACAGCGCAGCGCGGAAGCCGCAGGCCTCCGCGCGTTAAGAAAACGGTCTCAGGTTCATCGCAACGACAGCGGTGAATCTGACCTGTGTCTTCGGCTTTCAGCGGCTGGCGGACGCGCAGTCTGCCGTTTACTGCTGAGGATTACGCGCGATCATCGCCTCGATCGCGTTGATACGCAAAACGTCCGATCCGAGCAACCCTGTCAACTTGGGGCGAAGGTCGTGATCTGGGGGACGTTCCTTACTTCCATAGCTGCTATCGTCAGGCCGGGACTAGGCCCAAACGCACGCTCCGCAATGGAGTCGCTGCTGTTCATGACGCTTGGCGCGGTTATCATTCTGACTAAGTTTCGCAGGTAGGAGT
>JBOGMU010000091.1:0-2846 GCA_050746865.1 Candidatus Acidiferrales bacterium | reverse complement strand
AATCCGATCAGGCCCAGTCCCATCAAGCCGATCAGCGGTTCCCAACTGGCGGTCTGAGGAAGCTGCTGCGTGGGTGCTTGTGTCTGGGGTTGCGGATTGTTCTGCGCTAGCTCCTGTCCGGAATTGGCTGGCGGATTTGCCGGCGCAGGGGTGCTTTGAGCTTCGTAACTCTGATTATTCTGAACGGGTGCGGCGGGCTGCTGCGCCTGAGCCTGCGGAGCCGGATTCTGCGGAGTCGCTTCCGAAGGCGTCATATTTGCGGCTGTCTCAGGTGCCTGCGATTGCTCCGAGGTCTGCGTTTGAGCGTTCGCCTCTTCCGGTCCAGTAGAGGGAACCGCCTCATTGTTCAGTCGCGCGAGTTGGAGCGCTTCTGATCTCGGGTAAATAAATTGCTGCCCGAAATTGTCGCCGGGATAAAACCAAGCCTCCAGGGCAGCCGGTTGATCGCTGGGGTGTTCGGCATAGGTGAGAACGGTTTTTCCGGAAAGCGTCAGCCGCTGATTTGGAATAGCGAGAATCGTGGTGATCAGTTTAGTGTGGTCTTCGTTATAGATTTGTACGATGTGGCGATTGGAGGCACTGTTCGCCAGTTTGAAAGTGTACGTGCCTGGTTGCAACACCTTCCCGGGCACTTGCGTTGGTTCGTTGAACGTCACTTTGGTTGTTTTGTCCCACTGATCCGCGTGGAGAGCGCTCGAGCAAGCGAATACAACGGCTAGGCCGAGGCAAACGGTTAAGATCCTGCAAAGTCTCATCGATGAGACCTCCTCATATTGGGTTTCGGTTTTTGGCTGGGGCAACCAGGGAAATCGCTTTATTGAGTCGTTCCCTTCGACTCAGGAGAACAGAGGCGGGTGTCAGCAGCAATCGACCGATTCAATGAGGATTCGTTCGTCGACCTCGTAAGCCCTTTGGTGGAAGGGGCTTAGGGCAATCACACTACAACATTCGAAAATTTAAGGTGCCAAACGCGCCATTCTTGGCCTTTTAAGCGCATTTAAGGCCATTTTAAGGCGCCAAACGCGCCAAATTTGCACCTCGAATCTGCTCTTAACTTGCTCTATCAACGTCCAACTTGTCGGCCCGAACCGCGTATTTTTCTTCGGTGCTGAGCGATCTGCAGTTTGCTTGAATCCGGTGCGAAAGTCCGCTACGTTGGACTGGGATGATCATCTAACTATAAGACTAAGCAGTGGATAGGATTCATGATGGCGGAACGGAAACTTGACGTGATTTGCATCGGCGCGGGGCCCACGGGCCTTGCCTGCGCAATCGAGGCGAAGCGCGCGGGAATGTCCGCGCTCGTGATCGATAAAGGCTGTCTTTGCAACTCTTTATACCACTACCCGACGAACATGCTTTTCTTCACGACGCCCGAACGAATGGAGATCGGCGACATCCCGATGACGGCGTTTGGCGGGAAGCCGACGCGCGCCGAGGCGCTCAAATATTACCGCCGCGCGGTCGACCATTTCGGCGTGGAAACTGCTTTGTATCAACAGGTTGAGCGTATCTGCGGGCACGATGGCGCATTCGTCGTGCATACGAAAGACGTACACGGCGCGGAGCACGAACATCACGGCAAAAAAGTGATCATCGCGACCGGCTACTACGACCGCCCGAATTACCTCTCCGTGCCGGGCGAGAATCTGCCGCATGTCTCGCACTATTTCACCGACCCTCATCCTTATTGGGGCCAAAACGTAGTCGTGATCGGTGCGAAGAATTCAGCGGCAGAAGCGGCACTCGATTTGTTTCGCGGCGGCGCGCACGTCACGTTGATCCATCGGGGCCCTGAATTGGGCAAGAGCCTGAAATTCTGGGTCAAGCCCGACATCGCGAATCGTATTGCCGCCGGCGAGATCAAGGCGATGTTCAACACGCAAGTGATGCGGATCGAGCCCAATCAGGTGTGGGTGAAAAACGGCAACGGCGAAAAGGCGATTCCGGCGGCGCACGTTTTCGCGATGACCGGCTACCACCCGGATTTCGATTTTCTGAGGGAGCAGGGAATTAAGCTCGATCCTGAAACGCTGCGGCCGCAGGTGAATCCCGATTCGCTCGAAACGAACGTTAAGGGCATATATGTGGCGGGCGTGATCGTCGGCGGCAAGAACACGGGAGATATATTCATCGAAAACGGACGCTTCCACGGGCGTCAGATTATCTCGGAGATGACGGGCAAAGGAAAATTGCATGAGGCGGCACCCGTAGCGCCTCCGGGCGAATGAAACCGGGCAATTATGGCTGAAGCTTCTCGAATGGGCGTGGATCGAAAAAGAGGTTGTTGCTGACAATCAACCCATCTTTAAAAGTCATCAGGGCGGCCGTGGGACATGTCCCGATCGGGTGACTGCATTCGAGCACGTAGACAAGCATTACCTGATTGCCTGAGGCAAATCGCGCTTTAATATCCATATCCATGATATGGATCATGAGGCCCTTGGCCGACTCCAGCACACGCTCTTTGCCTGCGACCTCGCCTAAGGGAGAAGTGACGCGGACGTTTTCGTGGAGGTATAGCGCCATATTCTCCGGGTCGTTGTGCTTCATGGCGAGATAATAGGCCTCCGCAGATGCCAAGTTCCCGTCGTTCATCGACGCATAGTTGACATTCGTTATGGGTTCAGTGCCTTGCACGGTACTATGATTGACTAGACCACCGTGTCAGCGTCAATAAGGGAGAGACCCGACGGGAATAGGGATGCCTGGGCACATCGTATCCCGCTGAGTGGTTGAGGTAGTAATCGAAGAATACGGGTGGAAGCAAGCAGAGTTGTAGAGGTGATCGAGGAGCGAGGCGCTCGATGATCTGCCAGGGGCTTTGATTTTCTTTGTGGGAGTTG
>JBOGMU010000090.1:0-27515 GCA_050746865.1 Candidatus Acidiferrales bacterium | reverse complement strand
TTGGTTAACGCCTCGCGCCGCAGAGCGCCGGAAGAGCCATGCCTTCGGCATGGGAAGGGGTAGGGACACGTCACCCCTAAAAGGGTGCTGCACAGCAACTTTGGTTGCTGTAGAGGGAAAATCCGGGACGACGGAAAATCCGGGGAAAATCCGGGAAAATCCGGGACAGCCTGATCTGCCCTATTTTTCTGCTGCCGAATCCAAGCGCGTCGCGCGTCGATGCCGAGACGAGCGCAGCGTATCCTTCCCAGAGAGCAGCGACTGATCCAAAGTATCCCGAAATTAGGCCCATTTACGGCGCCAATCGCGCCATTTCGCCTCCGAATTTCTCATTTTAAAGTGCCCATCGCGCCTTTTCAGACCAAACTCGGCCTTCCAGCGGCTCAGAATAGCCGCCGAAAGTGTCTCAAATTAGACACATATAATATCCTTGACATTATGTTGAAACTCTGGTAAACTCCCGTCTGTGTTTTACGTCATACAGACCGTGCCCGCAAGTGAAACCGAGCAAATAAGACGAACCTGCTCGCCCCGCCGTGATCTCCAATTTCTAATCGACAATCTGCCGATTAGAAATCGACGTAAGTCACGTGCTCTCAACACAGTTTCAGTTTCTAATCGACAAAAAAAGGGCATTTTCCTTGAACCTGACACTCGACACCTGAAA
Source organism: Candidatus Acidiferrales bacterium (assembly GCA_050746865.1). GTDB lineage: Bacteria > Acidobacteriota > Terriglobia > Acidiferrales > UBA7541 > Palsa-295. The sequence goes on along the minus strand of JBOGMU010000090.1, from coordinate 26,848 downwards.
CCCAGAACCTGCGGTTCTAATCGCAACTCACAAGAATTAAAAACGGACGCAACTCCATGAAAACAAATGAAGAGAGGCACTTCTAATCGCAATCGCCAGCCGGATTTGCGAGCCTGAGGGGGAGCCACAAAATCCCACACGGATCACAAGTGTCTGAAGGGCTCCTCGAACATTTCGGCGGAGGAGGCTTTCTTTGTGTCACGCTCGAGCTGCTTGCTTACGATTTCGCTTGAGCCCAAGCCCACGGCCAGGGCCAAAGCCAAGACAATTCCGCCAAAAAGGATGCCGAACGCAAGCTCGACGATTCCCGGCGCAATTCTAAGATGTACCAGCGCCATCGCAATCGTCACGACGATGACCATCCACTTCGTTCCGACGCTGAGCAGCCGGGCGTAACCGAGATTCAGATTGACGGCACCAATCAAAACGCTCCGGGCGACGAAACGCGCAAGAATCGTGCCGATCACGAGAACGAAAATCGCGCCGATGATGTTAGGAACATAAGCAAAAATGCTGCGGACGAGCAAAGACGTGATGTCTGAATTAAATGCGGCAATGCCAATCAGCAGGCCCATCAAAACGATCGCACAAGTGACAATTGTCGAGACGAGTAAAGTGGGGCTCCTTCGCGGCGACCACTCCGCCGCGGACGAGAATCCCCAGCGCCCCAGCCGTTCGTCAAACTGCATCCCGATGAGGAGCCGCCGTACGACGATGCCGACAACCCACGCGAGCACGATAGAGATCAGGATCGCAACGACGAGCGCAACGAATCCCGGCAGTAGCGCGGCGAGCCTCGTCATAAAACCGGTGGCCGATTGATCCAGAGCTTGCTTCACTTGTTGCCACATAAGTCCCCCTCACGAACTGCACTACGGATTAAAGCGGTCCGGCCAGCGCCAGCGAGACACCAGATAAGGCTTGGTCGTCTCGAATGCAACCGCCAGGCGCTCAAGCCTTTGCTCCGCGGCATTCGAATCGGAGCTTTCCATTTCGCGCGCATAAGAAGCCACCCATCCCAAATACAGCGGCGTCAGCGAACGCAACAGATGGTCGCGGTTGATTGTCCGCAGGCGATGCGCCAGCGCGAAGTCATAGATGATTCGAGCCCACAGCTCGTCCGGCAGGCGAAATTGCTCAGGCGCCAAACGCGACAGCTTTCTGAGCTCGAGCAGACTTGCAGGCGGCAAGACGAGGCTCCAGATTTCCTGCAAATCGCGAACGCCAAGCTGAAACGAGTTCACTAGATGGCCGATCTCGACGTTCGCGGTACTCTGTGGCGCTGTCAGTGTCTCGTTGAGCGTTCTCACCGGGGTCGAATTGCGCGCTTTTTGCCAGCAGGCTGCGGTTTTCTCCATAACCAGGAAAATCGGTCCCAGTACCTGGCTAAGAAGTGCGCTGACAATGGTCCAATCGGCTGGAGGATACGCCCGCGTCCCAAGATATGCCTGCGAGATGCGAAAATTTCCGCATGCCACGCGCGGCACAAGAGCGGCCAGCATGTTCACTCCGCTGCTGCGATCGCCGTTCTGGGCGCCGCCGCTGAGGAACGTGTGAAAGAGTTGCTGAGAAAGTCCGAAGTCCGGCCCCAACGGACTGTAAATACGCCTCCCGTAGAGGCTGCGCGTAAGCGGAGAAACAATGCTGCTATTCAGCAATCCTTCAAATTTCCGAAACGCGTAGCGTGGCGCGACAAAATCGGCTGTGCCATCGAGCAATGGAGCGGCCAACTGGCAAATCCATTGCGATGGCAGGGACTCAAGATGCGAAACGATCAAGCAGCAGCCGCGAGAACCGATCTTTTCACCCAAGGTGACGATGGAATTGTAGGCCGTCGATATCGTTTCAAAGGGCGCGGAAGACAAATTTTGCGCCTGAAGCGCCCAGGGAAGCAGGATGATTGAGGGACCCTCCGATGAAGAGTCGGCACTCATGGAAGGCGTTGCTGGATAACTTTGGAGCACAACAATTTTGGGGGTTCCTTGCAAAGTTCGCAGAGCGTTGCACAGGTCCGCGACGCCATCCTGTGACAAGTCCGCAAGGATCCCAACCACAAGATCGGCGGCCTCGATTTGGTCGAGGCTTTGCAGAGGCTCCTGCGGAACCTGCTCTGTTTGTAAGTCCTGCGCTTTATCCATTCACAGTTCTCGAACGCTTCGCTCGCGCCAAAATCTTCGCCAAATTTTCCAACAGCGAATCCCTACAGTGGCAGCGATAAAATGCCTGTCAACGGAATCCGCAGCCACGCTGGACGGCTATTCAGTTCATAGAGCACTTCGTAAAGCACCTTGTCCAGTAGAAAAGTGTCCAGAAGCATCCGAAAATCCTCGTCGCCGCCGGGAATAAGTTTTGCCTTCCCCACTGTCTGCCGGTATACCCTCAAAAATTCCGCAGACACTGAACGTTCCCACACCTGCGCCCACGGCTCCAGCTTCCCGAAATCCTCGGGACGCCTGGCCGTATAGTTAAACAAACTCGCGTAAGCAGCATAGTTGAACGAGCGCAACATGCCGGCCACATCTTTGAGCGGATTCTGCTTGGAGCGGCGGTACTCCAGCGATCGCGCCGGCTCGCCTTCAAAATCCAAGATCGCGAAATCCGTCTTCACGCGCAACACCTGGCCGAGATGATAGTCCCCGTGAATGCGTATGCGTAGAGTACGCAACTGGGATTGCTCCAAGCGCTCCAGATATTGGAAGATGCGGCGCCGCCTGCCGAGCACGGAGCCCGCGATTTCCACCACGTCGTCGGGTAAATGAGGCACCCGCGCCTTAAGGGTATCGAACACAGTTGAAGCGTGCTGCCGAACCTGCTCGATCAGGCCCTCCAACTCTGCGGTGCAGAACTGCTCGGCAGCAAATGCCGGATCATTCGTGGGAGTTGCTAATGCAAGGTGCAACTCCGCAGTGCAGCGTCCCAGCGTTGCCGCCGCATCGAGATACATACCCACGTGGTCGCGTGCAAGCTGAGACGGCTCGCTTGCCGAAAGTTCAAGCGCCGTCTTGTCGACGTGACGTTGCAGCTTCTTAGGAAAAGGTAGTGGCGCGATGGCCTCGTAAAAGCGGTCCAATTCCTCGAGCGTCCACTTCCAGCCATCGCCTTCGTTCTCAATAAGGCCCTGCAACATCGCAATTGTGACAGGATCTCCATCGGCTGGCGCATACTCGATGGAACCGGCGAAAGGTGGTATTCGCTGGAAGCCGATCTTCTCGGTAAGGTACTGCCCAATTTCGCAATCGGGATTTACTCCCGCTTCCGGATGCCGAAAAAGTTTCAGGATGAATCTATCGCCGAACAGGATTGAAGTATTGCTTTGCTCGGTCGAGCCACGCCGCACCTGCAAAGAAGAGCTTTCGCGATCGCCTAAACTCTGCACAAACGCAGTTCCCCGCTCTCCTTGAATTCGTCCGTTTCGCGCGGAAATCGGTTTCGAGTTTTCAATAAGGTGCAGTATGTCGAGGCACGTCGCATCGTCGAGAGTGCCGTCAAGGATCAATCCGGAGGAGCCGCCGACCAGCACAGGCGCGATTACAGCGTTCGGCGCGGCGCGACGCAACTCGTCGGAGCGCTCGCCCATCGTCACCGTGAGCGGCAGAAGATATATGTCCGGAGAGCCGGTATCGTAAGTAACTTGCACTAGCGCCAGGGCCGATTTCGAAGCTTCAAGAACAGTCCAATCGAGCACTTGCGTCGCTTTGACGGTGCGCGATTTTGCTGCAAACCAACGTTGCGCCGGCAAATATTCGACCAGTACATCGCTCTGGAATCGTTCGCGTTCGGAGCCCGCGAGAATCGTTTCCCATTTCTGCGCAAAGGAGAGCGGACGCCGCTCTTCGAGATCCGGGTTCGCCGCGCTCACGTCCGTCCTCGGATGCAATTCCAGCCATAAAAATCCGTAAGGACCCAGCGTAAGACGATATGGCTGCCTCTCGATCAGCGGAAATTCCACATAGCCCAGCATTTCCGTGGGAACCATTCCTTCAAGCTCCGAAAGATCCAGATCCACAGGCTGGGCGAACCGCGAGAGATTGGCGACGCAAAGAATTTGCTCGTCGCCATCGCGGCGCAAGTAAGCGAGCACTTTTCGGTTTGTGGGATTCAAAATCTCGATACTGCCGCGTCCGAAGACGCTGAACAGCTTGCGCAACGCAATCATGTTGCGCATCCAGTTCAAAAGCGATGAAGGATCGCCCTGCTGCGCTTCGACGTTGATCGCTTCGTAGCCCCAGACGGGATCCATGATTACCGGGCTATATAGGCGCGCTGGCGTTGCGCTGGAGAAGCCAGCGTTCCTATCCGCGTTCCACTGCATGGGGGTTCGCACGCCGTTGCGATCGCCGAGATAAATGTTGTCTCCCATGCCGATTTCGTCGCCATAGTAAATAATCGGCGATCCGGGAAACGAAAAAAGCAGGCTGATCAGTAGTTCGATGCGGCGGCGGCTATTGTCGACGAGAGGGGCGAGCCGCCGCCGGATGCCGAGATTGATTCGCATCCTCGGATCGGCGCTGTAAGCCAGATACATGTAGTCGCGCTCGTCGTTTGTCACCATCTCAAGCGTCAACTCATCATGATTCCGCAGAAAGAGGCCCCACTGGCAATTTTCGGGGATACTCGGCGTCTGCGCGATGATATCCGTGATCGGAAGCCGGTCTTCCTGTCGTAATGCCATATAGATGCGCGGCATCAGCGGAAAATGAAACGCCATGTGGCATTCGTCGCCGTCTCCGAAATATGGACGGACGTCGCTTGGCCACTGGTTCGCTTCGGCCAGAATCATGCGCCCCGTATAGTTCTCATCCATTTCTCGCCGCAGCTGCTTAATTGACACGTGCGTTTCCGGAAGGTTCTCGCAATTGGTTCCGTCACGTTCAACAAGATAAGGAATTGCATCGAGGCGCAGCGCGTCCACGCCCATATCTAGCCAATACTTCATGATCTTCACGACTTCTTCGACTACTTTCGGGTTTTCGAAATTCAAGTCCGGTTGATGGGAGAAAAAACGATGCCAGTAATATGCTTTCGCGATCGGATCCCACGTCCAGTTCGACTTTTCCGTATCCGTGAAGATAATGCGCGCGTCGGCATACTTTTGGTCGCTATCGCTCCAGACATAAAAATTTCGCAGGGGTGAACCGGCTGGCGCGAGTCGCGCGGCTTGAAACCAGGGATGCTGCTCGGAAGTGTGATTAATGACGAGTTCGATTAGAACTTGCAGCCCGCGTTCATGGGCGGCATTGAGGAAATTTTGGAAGTCCTCGATCGTTCCATACATCGGATGGACACCGAGGTAATCGGAAATATCGTATCCATCGTCTTTAAGCGGAGAAGGGAAAAACGGAAGCAGCCACAAACACGTGACGCCGAGGTCCTGAAGATAATCGAGCTTCTGAATTAGGCCCTGAAAGTCGCCGATGCCGTCGCCATTGCTGTCTTTGAAGGCCCGGACGTGCAGCTCATAAATAATCGCATCTTTGTACCAGAGCGGGTCGCCTGCGCTGCCGTGCCGTTTTGCCATCAAGCCTATCCCGAATCTTCAGCGGAGCATTCCGGACCGCAGCCGCGAATCCGGCGACTCAGCCTCTCACAAATAGTAATCAAAATCGCGCTCTGTGCGAACCCAACGTCGAATCTGCAGAATATGGGCGGGCAAACTTCCGGGCGTCAATTCCACATAGTTCCACGAACCCTGCCAGAGATATTGTCCATCGCCGAGCAAATCGTTGGCCTGATACGGACGGCCATTATTCACGCCAAGAGCCTGCAAATCCAGATTAACCCAGCCCATCTGCTTGTGAAACGAATCGAGGTTCACAACCACGACGATGACGTTGGATAGATCTTCCGTCGCTTTGCTGAAGCACAGCAACATGGGATTATCCGTCTCGTGAAAACGCAGTCCGCGGTCGCCCTGCAAAGCAGGATGGGCTCTTCTAATCGAATTAATCCGCGCGATGAAATCCTTGAGGCTCCACGGCGCGTTTAGATCGCGATGCTTGATCTCATATTTTTCCGAGTGTAGATACTCTTCGCTGCCCGGCCCTACCGCCACGTTTTCGCACAGTTCGAAGGCCGGACCGTAAATGCCGTAGTTTGCGCCCAGAGTGGCCGCCAGTACCACTCGCGTCATGAACGCGGGGCGTCCCGCGACCTGCAAAAATTCCGAAAGAATGTCCGGAGTATTCGGCCACAGATTCAACCGGAAATATTCGCGAACCTCCGTCTGCGTCAGCTCCGTGAAATATTCGGTCAACTCAGCCTTCGTATTGCGCCATGTGAAGTAGGTGTACGACTGCGTGAATCCAAGTTTCGCAAGGCGGTACATCACATGCGGTCGCGTGAACGCCTCCGCCAAAAAGATCACATCCGGATGATCGCGTTTGATCTCCTCGATCACCCACTCCCAAAACGGAAATGCCTTAGTGTGCGGATTATCTACGCGAAAGATTCGTATCCCCTGATTAATCCAGAATTGGAAAACGCTTTTGAGCTCTTCCCAAAGAGCAAGCGGCTCGGGAGTCTCGAAATTTATCGGGTAGATATCCTGATATTTCTTTGGCGGATTCTCTGCGTACTGAATTGTGCCGTCCGGACGCATGCGGAACCATTCGGGATGCTCGCGCGTATACGGATGATCCGGCGAGCACTGGAACGCAATGTCGAGCGCCACTTCCAGGCCCTGCTCATCGGCTTTTGCGACGAACCTGCGAAAATCGTCAATCGTGCCTAGCTGCGGATGAATCGCTTTGTGACCGCCCTCTTCCGAACCGATCGCCCACGGGCTGCCTACGTCATCCGGCTGCGCTGCAATAGAATTATTTTTCCCCTTGCGATTTGTATGCCCGATCGGATGCACCGGCGCGAGATAAACTACGTCGAAACCCATCGACGCAATGTACGGGAGCCGGTTTTCGCAGTCGCGCAGAGTGCCGTGGCGTCCCGGTTCTGCGGCTGTCGAGCGGGGAAACATTTCGTACCACGACGAAAATCCGGCGCGAGGACGATCCACTGTGACGAGCAGTTCTTTGCCATAGCGGGTCATTAGAAATGGCTCGGGATAGCGTTTAATGACCGGAAGTAATTGCTCTTCCAATGCGATCGAAGCGCCCGGCTCTTGATCGGCATTTTCGCGCAAGTGCTTCGCCCATTCGCGCAGGAGCTTTCCGTCTTCGCTTGCCGCGCGGCTCGCCGCCGCTTCAATGAACTCCGCGCCGATAAGAAGATCGATTCGCACGTCCTGCCCCGCGGCAATTCGCTTGAGCAAATCGCCGCGCCACGTCTTGAAATGATCGATCCATCCCTCGACCGTGTATCGGCACGTCCCAATTTCTGGCACGCGAAACTCTCCGCGCCAGCGGTCATTCACGAGCGGTTCCATTGACGCCGAGTGCGGTTCCTTGTCTGTCTCGCTCCAATACAAAATCCGGCACGAAAGCTGATCGTGTCCGTCAGCGAAAATATCCGCCTCCACGACGACCTTCTCGCCTACCACGCGTTTTATGGGGAAACGGCCGCCGTCGATCTCAGGACGAACTCGCTCGATTACAACGCGGCGGCGCGCATCAAAATGTTTGGCCGGCATCAACTAAGTCCCCGCAGGAGGTTGTGGTCTCACTTGGCAGCGCAATTCTCCCAATTCACATCAATGTCAAAAATAGCGCCAGTGAGGCCTGGGACCAAGAATTATCCCGAAGTTTTCATCATGCGGTTACTAATGGACGGTTCGGGGCCGGGCGATTAGTCAAAAGCCGTAATCGCCTTCAAAAAGCGTTCGTGAACCGGTCGAGACTTCAGAACGCAGGGGCTTGAGAGTCGAAAATTGAACGCGATAGGCGTTTTACTGCTGCCAGCCGCCGCCGAGCGCCCGATAGAGCTCCACGTAATCAAGCATCTCGTTCAATTCGGCTTGCGCCAGCGTGAGTTCGGCCGCGTAATAGCGCGTGTTTGCGTCGAGGACTTCCAGATAGCTCGCCGCGCCGCCCCTGTATCGCAAGTCGGACAGACGGCTAGCGTCCTGCGCGGATTTCGTGAGCGAATCCTGTTGCTTGCGAAAATCCTGATCCTGCGTGTAAGCCACGAGCGCGTCCGAGACTTGCCGAAACGCTTGCTGAATCGTCTGTTGGTACACGAGCGCCGCTTGCTGCTCTTCTGCCCGCGTCAGGCGTACATTGCCTTTCAGAGTCCCTCCGGCAAAAAGCGGCTGCGTGAGCTGCCCGGCGAAGCTCCACGTGCCCGCAGGTCCCGTAAACAGCTTAGAGAGATCGATGCTTTGTACGCCGCCGTTTCCGGTGAGAGTGATCGCAGGAAAATAAGCAGCTTTGGCAACGCCGATTTGAGCATTCGCCGCCATCAATTGCGCTTCGGTCTGGCGAATGTCCGGCCTGCGTTCTAGCAACGACGATGGCAGCCCGGCCGGGACTCCGGGCGCGTGCGGCTGAGCCGTCAGGTCCAAACCGCGAACCACATCTTCCGGATTCTGGCCAATCAGGGTGCTAATCAAATTTTCCTGCTCCGCCGTCTGCTTTTGAATTGTGCTGATCGAGCCGGAAGCTGAGTAAACAAGTTGCTCCGCCTGGCGAACGTCAAGCAACGAGGTGCGGCCGTGGTCTACAAGCAACTGCGTCAGCTTCAGAGAATCCTGATCAGATGACAGCGTCTGTTTCGAAATCTGCAACTCCAAATCCTGCTCGCGCAACGTGAAGTACGCCGATGCAAGATTTGCCAAAAGCGTCGAAGTCACCTCTTTTTGTGCCCAGTCGCTCGCGAGCAATTGATCGCGCGCCGCTTCCGTCGCCCGCCGGTATTTTCCCCAAAAATCCAAATCCCATTGAAGGCCGAGGCCGAGTTCGGTCGTTGTCGCAGTAAATGGCCCGAAAAATTTTGAGGCGGCGCTCCGGGTGCGATTGCTGGAGGCCAACCCCGCGGCGCCCGGATATTGCCCGCCGCGCGCAATCGTCAACTGCGCTTGTGCTTGCGCAATGCGGGCGGCCGCGATCCGCACATCGTAGTTTTGCGTCAGCGCGGTCTGGATCAATTTCTGAAGTTGCGGGTCCTGGAATACGTCAGCCCATTTTTCATCGCCGAAAGATGTTTGCGATGCCGCCGCGGTCTCGCCGCGATAGGTTTGCGGCGTTGTCACGGAGGGACGCTTGTAGTTCGGGCCAACGGCGCATCCTGAAACAAACATCGCAGCAAAGGCCGCCGCAATCACCGCTCCGCACCGCCGCTTCATTAGTCGTCCCCCTTGGCCGTATCGTGGCCCGGCGTCATTCCTGGCACGTGAACGTCTCCAGGAGCAGCCTCGTGCAACCGAAGCGCGAGCCGTTCAAACAGCACGAACAAAACGGGAATAATAAATATCGCCAAGGCCGTGGCGGCGAACATACCCGTGACGACAACTGTGCCGAGAATCTGCCGCCCGACGGCGCCCGAACCCGACGCAATCGCCAGCGGCACGCAGCCGAGAATGAACGCGAACGACGTCATCAGAATCGGTCGCAACCGAAGCTTCGCGCCTTCGAGAGCCGCGTCGACCACATTTCTTCCCTTGGCCATCTCGTCTCGCGCAAATTCAACGATCAAAATCGCATTTTTCGCCGCGAGGCCGATGAGCATCACGAGCCCGATCTGCGCATACACGTCCAAATCGAAGTTCCGCAGATAGAGGCCTGCGAACGCGCCGAAAATTGCGATAGGCACCGATAGCAGCACAGAGAAAGGCAGTGTCCAACTTTCATACAGCGCTGCCAGAATCAGGAATACAACCAGGAGCGATAGGCCGAAAATCGGTCCAGCCGTGCCAGACGCCTTGTTTTCCTGATAAGAGAGATCGGCCCAGTCGTAACCCATGCCTGGCGGTAGCGTTTCGCGAGCTACTTGTTCCAGAGCCTGTTGCGCCTGGCCCGAACTGTAGCCCGGCGCCGCGGACCCGATCACCTGCGCCGCGCGGTAAAGATTGAACCGATTCGTATAATCCGGCCCATTCGTCGGCGTCATCGAGACAAGCGTGGAAAGCGGCGCCATGTCTCCGTTGCGATTCCTCACGTAGTACTGCTCGATCGATTGAGGAGACGTGCGATCCTCCGCCTCCGCCTCTAGGAACACCTTCCATTGCCGCCCGAAACGGTTGAACTGGTTCACGTAAAGTCCGCCCAGGGATGCCTGCAACGTCTGGTAGATGTCGCTCAGTTGCACTCCCTGTTTCAAAGCCTTGTCGCGGTCCACGTTCGCGTACATCTGCGGAGTGGCCGCCGAGAATTGCGAATTGACGCCGGTCAGCTCCGGTCTCTTTCGCGCCGCCGCCAGGAACTTCTGCAGGTTTTCACTAAGATCTTCGACGGTTCCCCCGGATCTGTCCTGTAGCCAAAGCGAAAATCCCCCTGCGCTGCCGAGGCCGGGAATCGGTGGCGGGCCGAATGCAAAAGCGACCGCTTCAGGCACCTGCATCGCCAGTTGACGGTTGATATTCGCAACTATCGCGTCCGCCGAGAGATTGGGAGCCCCTCTCTCGGACCATGGCTTCAGCGAGACGAAATAGAACGCGCTGTTCGTCGTTGAAACCCGCGTGAGCAAGCTGAATCCGTCAATCGTCGTGTAGTCTTCCAGCCCGGGTGTTTTGGCCAGAATGTTCTCGATTTTCCGTGCAACGGCGTCCGTACGCTCGAGCGACGCCGCCGGCGGAAGCTGCACATTCATAAACAGAAATCCGTAGTCCTCCTGAGGCAAAAAGCTCGTGGGCAATTTCCTGCCGATTCCAAAGTCCACCAGAAAAAAACACGCGAGTATGGCCATGCCGAGCACGGCTTTCCGAATGAGGCCGTGGCTCACGCCCACATAGCGAACTCGGAATTTTTCGAAAGTCCCGTTGAATCCCCTAAAGAAACGGCCCAGCAGGCCCTTCGTTTGTTTCCGTGGACGAAGCAGCATCGCAGCAAGCGCCGGCGAGAGCGTAAGGGCGTTGAATGCCGAAATAAGCACCGAAATCGCCACCGTCACCGCGAACTGCTTGTTCAGTTGCCCTTGAATGCCCGTGATCAGCGCCATCGGCACGAAAACGGACGAAAGGATCAGCGCAATCGCGACCACCGGGCCCGATACTTCTCGCATCGCTTGCAGAGTCGCATCGCGTGGGCTCATCCCCTCTTCGATATGGTGTTCCACAGCCTCCACGACGACGATCGCATCGTCCACCACGAGGCCGATGGCCAGCACCAAGCCAAACATCGATAGGGTGTTGATTGAAAAACCCAAAGCGGGAAAGAACGCAAATGTACCGATCAATGAAACCGGCACAGCAATCATGGGAATCAGCGTGGCGCGCCAATTTTGCAAGAAGAGGTACACAACGAGGATCACGAGTGCCATCGCTATAAAAAGCGTCACTAGGATCTCGTGAATGCCTTCGGTCACCGGCAGCGTCGTGTCGAATGCCAGCTTATAATTTAGATCGGAAGGAAATCGCTGCTGCAGCTGCGCCATCACGTTGCGCGTGGCGTCTGCTACCGCCACCGCATTCGCGCCCGGAGTTAGAAACACCGCTATGATGCAGCTCGGCTGTCCATCGAAACGCGAAGTTTCGTTATAGCTGAGAGACCCAAGCTCGATCCGTGCGACATCCTTGAGTCGCACCACCGAGCCGTCCGGATTCGCGCGAACGACGATGTCACCGAATTGTTCCGCTGTTACGAGGCGGCCCTGGGTGCGCACGGTATACGTCATCGCCGTGCCCGCCGGAGCCGGATTGCCCGATAACTGCCCCGCCGGATTCACACTGTTCTGCTGGTTTAACGCGTTGACGAGATCGTTTACCGTAAGTCCCATCTTCGCGAGCACCTGCGGCCTGATCCAGACGCGCATCGAGTAATCCGTAGCACCAAACAGGATCACTTGACCGGCACCCGGCACGCGCAGAAGTTGATCGGTAATGTTGATGTTTGCGTAGTTCGCTAGAAACAGGGAATCGCGCGTGTGTTTCGGCGAATAAAGCGCAAACGCGAGCAGGGGCAGCCCAGTCGATTTGCGGATCGTCGTCCCGAATTTCGCCACATCCGGCGGCAAATTGGGCGAAGCCTGCGCGACACGGTTTTCGACGTTCACTTGGTCTGTGTTTACGTCCGTATCCACGTCAAACGTCACGGTAAGCGCCATCGTGCCGTCATTGCCGTTCGTGGACTGCATGTAAAGCATGTTGTCCACGCCGTTCATCTGCTGCTCGATGGGCGTGGCAACGGATTGCTCCACAGTTTCAGCATCCGCTCCCGGATATGTGGTCGAAACGATAATTTGTGGCGGAACGATGTCAGGAAATTGCGCTTCCGGCAAACGGAGAATAGAGACAACGCCGGCAAGCACAGTAATGATTGCGATTACGATTGCGACGACAGGACGCCGAATAAAAAACTTCGCCATGAGCTACTGCCCCTCCGGCGCCGCTGCTGCGACCGGTTTGGGGTTTACCATGGCTCCAGGACGTGCGTACTGAAGACCGCCGACCATCACTTTCTCATTGGCGCTGAGTCCCTGCGTGATGATCCAATTCGGGCCCACTTGAGGTCCAACCTGCACCTGCTGAACGGCTACTTTGTTGTCCGGCCCCACCACAGCGACCGAATACGTGCCTTGCAACTCCGTCACGGCCGCTTGTGGCACTATCAAAGCGTTGTGCCGCACTTGCGTGACTGCGCGCACCCGTCCGTATTCGCCCGGCCGCAACACGTTATTGTTGTTGGGAAACGCAGCGGCCACACGAATGGTCCCAGTGCCCGGATCGATCTGCCGATCCGTCCACAGCACCTTGCCCGTGTGCGGATATACGCTGCCATCCGCCAGTATCAGCGTCAAAGGAACGCCTGCGAGCGGTAGTACGTCGCCGCGCACCTTTCCACCGGTGCCTTCTTGGGCATGCAGATAATCCTGCTCGCTCATCGAGAAATACACTTTGATTGGCTGCACTTGCGAGACGGACGTAAGCACCGTGCTCGTGCTCACCAAATCGCCGATCTGCGCTTGCGCGATTCCCGCCACGCCATCGATCAGCGAAGTAATCTTAGTGAAAGAAAGATTCAGTTGCGCCTGCTCAACCGCCGCCTTTGCCGCGGTCGTAGCAGCCTGAGCTGCAGTCACTGCAGCCGACGCACCCGCCTTGGCCTGCAAATCATCATCGAGTTCGCTTTGCGCAATCGCCTTGGCTTCGGCAAGCGGAGTATCGCGCGCCACATCTTGCGTAGCCTTCGCTAACTGCGCCTGCGCCTGATTGATCTGCGCTTCAGCTTGAGCCAATTGTCCTTTGCTCTGGTCCAGAGCGGCTTGGAATGGACGCGGATCAATCTCAAACAGCACGTCACCCTTGTGAACGAAAGACCCTTCCTTATACTCCTGTCGGATTAAGTAACCTGAAACGTGCGGCTGGATCTGTGCGTTCACATATCCATCCAGCGAAGCAATCCACTCGCTCGTCAGCGGTACGTCCCGTTGTTGTACGGAAGCGACATCTACAGTCGGCACGAACCCGCCCGCCGGCGAATTCGCCTCCGCCTTTCCCCGACATCCGCCCAGTCCTCCTACCACGCCCACTGCAAGTAGCAGTACGCCTGCAATTACCCCAAACCTTCCCGTCATTCCCGAGTCTCCTGTCAATTATTGCAGTCGCTTGTTTAAGCTAGATAAGATGCACATACGCGTGATTCGGACTCCACTCTTTTGCACCGCCCTGCAGTCGTCCTCGCACCCTGAAACACCCATTCTATTCGAAAGAGTTCTCCACAACACCCGAAAGCCCTTGCAACTCTAAGCCCCACCTTCCGGTGGGTTCATCGGGCATGGGAATGATCCGCTTGCGTCAGGACGGCCTGCCCCGTTTCAAGCAGAGACTTCAGATTCGAAAGAATCTTCGGCCATCCCCCTGAAACAGCCTGAATGAACTTCGAATCCGGGTACTCGATCATGTGTGTTATGGTGAGCCGCACGGTCGCGCCAACCGGCTCGAGTTCCATCGTGCAGAGGGAGACGCCTTCCGCTTTCAATTCTGGCCTGAACTCGTTGCGCCACTTAAGGCGCATGCGCTTCGGTCGATCGAATTCGAGAATCTCGCCGGTGTCGCCGATTTTCCCGTCAGGGAACAACATTTGCCACTCTGCACCCTTCTTCCATTCGCTTTCGATATGCATTCCGAACCAATACTTCTTCATTTGGGCGGGGTCGGTCAGCGCGGACCATAGCTTCTCGGGCGTCGTGCGGATGAAAATTACATAGACGAAAGTGCTTTGTGCTGATTGGCTCATGACTATTCTTCCTCCAAATTCCTTCTAAGTTTTGAGAGTGCTTGCAGCCGGGGCTGCTCGAACTTGCTGATCCATCGCTCAGCGATTTCGTTGATAGGCACAGGATTGATGAAATGAAGCCGTTCCCTTCCTTCGCGCTTCCAGGAGATCAGGTTGGCGTTCTTGAGAATCGTCAGATGCTTCGCGACCGCTTGCCTCGTCATCTCCAGACCAACGCAGAGTTCGCCGAGAGTCTGGCCGTTCTTCCGGCGCAACCGGTCGAGAAGCTTGCGGCGGCTTGCGTCCGCTAGTGCCCTGAAAACCGCGTCGTCGTTCATCTCGGGATAGGGAACCATTTAGTTGCATAATAACAATATGCAACCACTCGGTTGCATGTCAAGAGAATTTTTAGGGATTCGCGTATTCGCATGGGGCTCAGACCGTACTCAGTCCTTCGCCGAGCTATCGTCGTGGCTCTTCCGGACACGTCATTGTTTCGAACGCTCAAGTCCATTGACCCCACATAGGCTGTTGACTTGCGCATTTTCCTCGCGGAATAATGCACATGTTCGGGTGTTGGAGTTCACCCTAAACCGCCCCTAAAGGGGGCAGATGACTCCTACTAGAGGGTTTGTTTCTGGCCTGGGGTCGTTTGCCTGCTCGCCGTTCCCCGCGCTGAATCCCTCGAAGAGTACCGACTAGCACAGCAAACCCTTAACATGACCAAATACCTGATCGTTGCTTTTGGCGGCGCGCTCGGCTCCATGCTGCGGTTCTGGGCCGGAACCTTCGTCGGCGGCCGCCTCGGCACGCGCTTTCCGTACGGCACATTCGTCATCAACATCACTGCGTCGTTTCTCATCGGCTTTATCATGACGATCCTCGCCGAACGCGCGCACCTAAGCGCCAATTGGAGATACCTGCTGGTGATCGGCTTCCTCGGCGGCTACAGCACATTTTCTTCTTTCGAATGGGAGACATTCGCCGTCTTCCGCGACGGCGAATTTTTGATCGCCGGCCTGAACATAGCGCTCAGCGTCGCCGTCGGCTTTGTTGCGGTATGGCTCGGCGTCATCGCCGGAAAGACCGTCGCCTGAAAGAGGGTTTTAGGGGGTCGGAGCTTTAGCTCCGACCTAACATCGTCACATTAAATGGGCGTCAGCCCCTGAGGTGATGAATTCACCTTTCTTCCGTGACCTTCTAGGAGAACGAATGCTGAAACCGGGCCCTGCTAAGAAAGTGAGCATCTACGTCGGCGAGGACCATCACTATCGCGGCCAATCGGTCTACTCGGCGATATTGAATTTCCTTTTTTACCACGGAATATCGGGCGCAAGCGTTGCGCGCGGCGTCGCCGGCTTCGGCGCCGACCATCATCTCCATTCGACGCGCGCTGAGGCCCTCACTGCCGACCTTCCAATGAAAATCGAATTCATCGAGTCGGCCGAAAAGGTCGAAGAAGTCCTACCCAAACTTCGCGAACTTGCCGGAACGGGCCTGATCGAAATTCAGGACACGATCATCGTCAAGCCCGCCGAAACCGAAGCCGATAAAAAGCAGCAGCCGTCTCTGCCCTCGCTAAAACACCAGGGCACTGCAAAACTGATGCGCATCTTCATCGGCGAAAATGACAAGTGGCGCGGCATGCCGCTCTACAAAGCTCTCGTCGAGAGCATGCGCGCACATGACATTGCCGGAGTCACCGTTTACCATGGCATCCTCGGCTACGGCGCCAATCGCCGCATCCACAGAAATTCCGCGCTGCACCTTTCGCACGACCGCCCCGTGATGCTCTCCGTCGTCGACACGGAAGAAAAATTGCGCGCCTATTTCCCCGTTCTTGATGGCATGGTGCTGCAAGGCCTCGTCGTTCTCTCGGATGTTGACGTGATCAAGTACACGCACGATTTCAACGCCGCCGAGCGCCGAAAGGAGGATCGCTCATGAAACTTCCGGGCACAGCGAAAATGATTCGCATCTACTTCGGCGAAGACGATAAGTGGAATGACAAGCCGCTGTATCGCGCTATCGTCGAAAAATGCCGCGAACTTGATATCGCCGGCGCCACGGTCCTTCGCGGAATCGCAGGATACGGCGCCAGCAGCCTCATCCGCGAATCGCACATGCTGTCCTTCTCGCATGACGCGCCGCTCATGGTCACCGTCATCGACGCTGACGAAAAAATCCAGCAACTGCTTCCCTTCCTCGACGAAGCCGTCGACCAGGGCCTAATCGCCATCTCCGAAGTCGAAGTAATCAAATACGTCCACCAGGACGGCCTCCGCTCGTAACAAAAATGCCGCCATAGTGACGCTCGTCCGCGAAGCGGCGAGCCGAAGGACCCCTCTTCAGCCTTTGCCTTTCTTTGCTTCTTTGCTTTTGCCTCAACACCTGAAACCCGTAAGCTGACACCTCGTCTATGGCGCGGACCAGAGCAGCTTGCGATCCTTGTTATAAAGAGTGATCGAGGCCCCAGTGGTTTGCTGCGCTTTTCCAGTCCTTGAAACCTTCGTGCCGTTGCCTAGGTTTGTCGAGGAGCCGTCTTGGTCGAGCAATTCGAGGCTCGTGCCGTCCTTCGTGACGCCGAAGTGTACCAGCGCGTTTTGCGTTCCGGTCAGCGAGAGCGACGAGCCCGTGCCCTGCTGTACGCTGATCGCCAATCCTGATTGATGATCCGGATCGGAGAGCAGCACTTGCGGTCCGCTCGGCGTCCCGTCATTCAAAGAAATGGTGACGAGTGCCGTGCCGCTTTGATTGAGCAAACGAAAACTCGGCCCGGTGCCTGCCATCGCTAGCTCCGCGCGTTCGCGTCCGGAGGCATCCTTGAGAATGAAACTCTGGGCCTCGATCTTTTCCGGCACGACGGGCTCGGCAGGCTTCGCCGGGGCAGCCGCTTTCGGCTTGGCCGCGGGCTTCGTGGTTTTGCGATGCGTCGTCTGCGCCACCAGGACGCCCGTTAGTGCGATGGACGCGAGCGCAACCACGCAAACGAGTGCGGCCTGCTTGAGTCTGCGGTTCTGCCGCTCAAGCTTTTCAATGCGCGCCAGGATCGCGCTCTTTTCGTCAGTGCTCATATCATCTCCCATGAGTTGCGTAGCGTGCCCATCTCCTTATTCAATTGTGCAGCAATCGACGCCTGAGGAAGCCAAAATCTGTGAGGAGGCTAACTGCTAGTAACCGAGCGTTGCACAGCAAGCGTGGGCCACTACGTTCGTGCGGGGTGGCGTGTGAGTCCAACGTGAAATCGCGCTACAAAGAGAAGCGCATCTGAGAGGTCCAAGTCCGCGAGATCAGCGCGCGGCCGTAAGCTTCGCGAGCGAAGCGTCTGCTTCTGCAAGCTCTTGCGTCGCCTTCGCCGCATCGGAGGCGTCGCGCGGCTGTAGTCTGTGTATTTTCTCCACTTGCTGCCAAGTGTCTCGACTCTTCTGATATTGGGTTTGCGCCTGCCTCCAGTCGCGCAATCTCGCGGCCGCAGTAATTCCGGGCTGCTCCGCAATATGAGCAAACGCAAACCCTGACGCCGCATACGCACTTGCGACATTCGGCAGTTTGTCCGTATTTTCGCTGGGATCGGCTTGATACAACGCGATCGCAATTTCTAGCCCGGCGCGAATATTTTCCGTTCCGGTCGTGACTTCGCCCAGTTCGACCTGCACTTTTCCAAGTTCGCTGTCGCACACGCCAAGCCACAGCTTCGAATTCGTGTCGTTCGCATCGGACGCAGAAGTCGCCTTAAAGCCCGCCTGCGCATTCTCATAATAACCTTCCGCCTGCGCGTGATCGCCCATTTGCTCAAAATAGCTCGCAATGACGTCGGTGTGCTCGAAGACATATTCCTTGAACAATCGATCCTTCGGGTGCGCGGCGGCGAGCGCGTTCATCACATCAAGGCCCTGCCGTGTGGCCGCAATTGCGTCTGCAGGACGCCCCATCTCAGAGAAAACCGTCCCAATTTCGCCGTAAGTCCCCGAGAGCCGCGTTCGCACTTGCGCATACAGATCCGGATCTGTCGTCGCAACCGCTTCGCGTATCGCCGCCGATTTTCTCAAGCTCGCAAGCGAATCCTGAAACTCCGATAAATTGTGCTGCGCAACCCCGAGCACGTAATACGAGCCCGCCAGCCCTTCTTGGTCAGCAGCGCTCCGTGCAGAGCCGAATCCCTCCTCGATCTGCACCGCCTTCCGTCCGGAATCGAGCGCCTCTTGATATTCCCCGCTCGACGAAAGCATTAGCCCGAGCATGTCATAAGTGTTTGCCAGGCTCGTCAGGCTATCGTGCGAATTGTGTTCCTCCGCGGCAATCGCCTGCCGGATGGCCACAGCTTTTTTCAAGCTCGACAACGCCTGCGCCGTGTCGCCCACATTCGCGCTGTCAAACGATCCTTGCACCTCGCCAACGCGCTCATATGCCGTGGCCAATTCGCGTTGAAACGATGAATCGCCGTTCGCCTCCTGTGCGATGCTGTCTAAATATGTGAGCGCTTTGCTGACCACAAGCTCTCGCGCAGCCGTCGATCCCGGCAGGCCGCGGACCGCGTCGTTCACGTCAAACATCAACGAGTTCGCCAGCGACCTCACGTCATTGAAACGCCTCTCCGCCCGCGCGCGCTGGATTTGCGCGAGATGCGCTTCCCACATCGACGCAATCAAGCCGCCTGTCAGGCTCAACACGACCAGCATCGCTGCCGTCACAATCTTCTTTTCGCGCCGTACGAACTTCCCGGCGCGATACCGAAGCGTATCCTTATGCGCGAGCACGGGCCGGCCTTCGAGATAACGCCGAATATCTTCCGAAAGCTGCTCCGCCGATCCGTACCGCCGCGCTGGCTCCTTGCGCAATGCCTTCAAAACAATGTTATCGAGGTCGCCCGCAATCTTTGCGCCGAATCTATCGCGCTTTCTTCCGGTTATGACTGTTGTCGAGTCGCTCCCCACTTCGCGAGCGTCCGCGATCATGCTGCTGGGTTTGGCCGGATCGGTTTCGCAGATCGCGCGCGCCACTTCATGAGGAGCCGTTCCCTTCGTGCGGAACGGCAACCGCCCGCAGAGCAGCTTGTAAAGGATCACGCCGAGCGAATAGATATCGCTCGCCGTCGTCATCGCCTCATTGCGGACCTGTTCGGGACTCGCAAATTCCGGCGTCATCATGGGAAGCACAGTCGCCTGCGCCGTGCTCGCCAAATGGTTCTCGCCCGCATCCGTAATTTTTGCGATGCCGAAATCGAGCAGCTTCACATCGCCGGAGGGCGTCACGAGGATGTTCCCCGGCTTCAGATCGCGATGCAGCACGAGGTTTTGGTGCGCGTATTGCACCGCGTGGCAGACATCCCGAAAAAGCTTCAGCCGCTCCGTCACGCTCAACCGCAATGTTTCGCAGTACTGATCGATTGGAATCCCGTCCACGTACTCCATCACGATGAACGGCAGCCCATCCTCCGTCGCGCCTCCATCGAGCAAGCGCGCAATTCCCGGATGATCGAGCCGCGCCAGAATCTGCCGCTCGTTTCGGAACCGGCCAAGAAAATATTCCGATCCGAATCCGCTGCGGATCAGTTTCACCGCCACCTGCATTTCATACACACCATCCGCGCGAGCCGCGCGGTAAACTTCGCCCATCCCGCCAGCGCCCAGCTTCTCGACGATCCGGTAATGCGAAATTGTGCGGCCGATCATGGATGACGCGCCCTGCATCGCGGCTTCTTCGTCGGCAAGTCCCTTCGCCGCAACTTCAATCGCGGGGCTCTCCATGAATCGCTCCGCGCGGGTCTGCTCCGCCAGCAACGAATTCACTTCCCGCTCCAATGCCGCATCGCCCGCGCACGCCGCCGCCACGTACGCGCCTCTCTCCGCATCGCCGCGGTCCAGCGCCGCGATGCAAACCCGTTCCACGCGTTGCCAGAGTTCAGGTTCCACTCGAGGCCTCTCCGCTCATCTCGCGCAATAGCCACAGCTTCGCGAAACTCCAGTCCCGTTTCACCGTTTCCTTTGAAATCTTCAGCACTTCGGCGGTTTCCTCCACGCTCAACCCTCCGAAGAATCGCAGCTCCACAACCTGACTTTTCCGCGCGTCGATGCGTGCCAGGCAATTCAGCGCATCATCCAGCGCGATCAGGTCCGTGGCAGGTTCACTGGGAGCATGAAGCGAATCGTTAAATGTGATGTTTTCCGCGCCGCCGCCGCGCTTCTGCGCTTGCCGCGAGCGCGCGAAATCGGTCAGAATCTGCCGCATCATCCGCGCACAAACCGCGAAAAAATGCGCTCGGTCCTGCCAATTCGCCGCGGCCGAATCCACCAGCCGCACATACACTTCATGAATCAACGCGGTCGCCTGGATCGTCTGGCCGGAGCGCTCCCTCGCCATATAGCGGCGCGCCGTGACGTGCAAGTCGGCGTAGACCAGCGGCATCAGCTTATCCAGAGCGCCCGGGTTGCCGCTGCTCCATTCGTGTAAGAGGCGAGTTATTTCGTGCGATGAGGGCTCAGGCATAGTTGTCCTACGCTGTCAGAAAACTGCCCTCAGTATGCGTAAACCTAACACATCGAGCCCTAAATCCGCCATATCCGAGCGCCATATCCGAGCGCCACACCACTCGCGATTCTTATTCGTTTACTCGCAGAGGCACTTGTTATATAAAATCGCGCAGCAAACCGCAAAACGAAATCGTCCTGTTCGAAAAATGTGTCAAGCAATATCGGACCTTTATATCCTCGACTTGAAGAGGTCTAGCGATGCGCAACCCAATCTCTCGAATCGCTCTTACCCTGTTTCTGTTTGTCGTAGGCTACCCATTTTCGACGCCCGCAGCGCCTAACCAGACTGCCCAGGGCCGGTTCTATATGTGCCGCGCAAGTCCCGGTCTGTACCAAATGATTGTGACAGCCGTCTATCCTCTCGAAGCCAACGAACGCGACATCCAAATCGCTTGGCAGAACTACGCCCAGAAGAACTACGGCCCAAATATTAACTCTAATTCTGCCGAGTGCTTCACGGGAGCGGCTGCCCAATTGCAGCAGTATCGAACCGGTTTCAAACAGCAGACATCCGTTGCCAGAATGGGCAAATTCGTGGATAGCGACTGGAAATTTACGCCGGACCAACTGTCTGCCGTTTCAAAGCCAGGCGGAATTTATGGCTACTGCCAATCCGGCACTTACAACAAGGGCACAATCTATCTTAGCGACATTTTTGAGGTTCCGAAGGAAGACGCGAGGTCCATGGTTAGTCCCATCGATAAGACATTTGTCCCCTACTTGAACAAGCGCTATGGTCTTTCCGGGAGTTACACCGAATGGGTCTATGGCAGCGGCAGTTGCCTGCACGGGTTCGGCAGCATCACGGATGCGCAAGTCGCCAAACAACAAATGCTCGATAGCGTCAAAAAGACGAATCAGCATGTCGTCGAAACTGGCTGGAAATACGCGCGCAACGCGGATACACCACCCGCGGGCCCACCAGCCTCACACTGATCGCCCGCGCGCGATTTTCACGCCGCCTGTGCGTCGATGTTTAAAAATGGACGTAGGGAGCACACCTGCCGTCCGAACGAGCGCTTGCTGCGCCCTCGCCGCCTCAAAGAGGATTCGGCAATCGTCGCCCAACCAGCGCCGTAGGCGCGGCACAACTTAGCCCAGCGCGGAAGCGCTGGGTGAAAGCACAAACAAGCGGAGCGCCGTAGGTGCGGCACAAGCTACTGACTCGCCCGAGCCACATGTATTGCGATGGTGGTCGAACGAATGCTTCAGCTATGCCGCACGGCCTCCATCGGATCTACTTTGATCCAAGGCCGAGCGGAGACATACGCAACAACCAGCGAAACGGCCAGCATCGCCACCGCAACAGGAATCAGCACGGACAATTCCACCGCACCAATGCCAAAAAATTGGGACCGCAGCAGAATGGTGGCGACGATGCCCAAAACGACTCCGGCCGCCGTACCCGCTCCCGCCACAAACAGCGTCTGCCGAAAAATCATCTTCAGCAATTGCCACGGCTGCGCCCCGAGCGCGATCCGAATGCCGAGCTCTTTCTTGCGCTCGCTCACCGAATATGAAATCGCTCCAAAGAGCCCGACGACAGCGAGTAGCAATCCAATCGCGCTTAGCACAGCTACGCATCCGGCAATCAATCGCTCAAACAGCAATGAAAAATCCTCGGTATCCGCGAAAGTAATCGGCCGAAGCGTGGCCTCAAAGCCCATATTCCCCACGGCCTTTGCAAGTTGCGGGATCCACAGGCGAGGGTCGCCCGCTGTTCTTGCAATCACGAACATCGACCCTTGGTAGTGCTGCGTAGAAGCATAATAAATGGATGGCTGCATCTCCTCGTCGAGGCTTCCGTATCTTACGTTGCCAACCACGCCAATCACTACGGCATTGCGCGGCGGATCGCCAGTGAGCACTTCCCTGCCGACGGCGTTCTGCCTCGGCCACAGCGTTTCCGCCAGTTTTTCGTTAATCACGAGCACATCGGGCGTCGGTGCGGTATCGGCGTCGCTAAAGACGCGCCCAGAAAGCACAGGAACTCCGAGTGTCGAAAAATAATCATGATTCACCACGTTTTGCACAACGGATATGGGCTTGGTATCGCCCGGCAAACGCAAAGGAACTGGCGACTCATTGCCAAGCAGAGGCAGGTCCGATGTGAGCGCTACTTCTTCCACGCCGGGCAACGCGGAGATCGTCCGTCGCACCTTTGCGTAAAATTCCTTGCCCTGCGCTTCCGTATAGTTGGAATCGACCGGATAGAGCGCCTGAGATACGAGGTTGCGCGCCGAAAAACCCGGATCGACGCGGCGCAAATTATAGAGGCTCCGTTCGCAAAGCCCCGTGCCTACAAGCACGAGCATGCAGACGGCAACTTGAACGATCACCAACGCGTTGCGTTTCACTGCCTTGCGCGTGCCGCCAACAACGATCTCTCCGCTCAGCACTTGCGCCAGATTCGTCGACGACGCGTACAGCGCGGCCGGCAGCCCAGTGGCGAAAATTGCAATAAACATCAATACAACCGTCGCAACTGCAACACCAATGCCGAGATGCAGTTTCAAGTTGATTGAATAAACGCCAAAACCTGGTAGGTCGAACGACATCTTGGCATATCGCAGAATAATCGCTTCGGCGATCAGATAGCCGATCGCGCCGCTCGCCACGCAAATGATTGCTCCCTCTCGCAAGAAATCGCGAATGAGCCGTAATCGCGACGAACCCATCGCAAGTCGAATCGTCGCTTCCTGACGCCGCCCTACCGCGAGCGCCAGCAGCAGATTCGCCACATTCGCGCATGCAATCAGAATCACAAATACGGTAAGAAGCAGGAGAATTGCGATAAGAAGTTCTGTTGTTGCGATTGCATCCGGCGGCAGCAGCGTGGCACGCATCACGACGGCGGTGCGATCTTTGTCTTCTTTCGGATACGCCACGGCAAGTTGCTCCGAAAGCAGCGTCATTTCCGCCTGCGCCTTTCGCTGCGTTACGCCGGGCTTTAGGCGGGCGAGAAGCACCAAATGGCGCCCGTTGCGCGGCGCCTGCGTATCATCAGTGGAGAGCGGCTTCACCACATCGCCGTTCATGCCAAAGAGCGATCCGGTGAACTGCTCCGGCGCAACGCCGACAATCGTTGTGCCGCCGATGTTCTTGCCCACAATTTTCGGATCGGACCCCAGCCGCTGCCAGCCGGCGTACGTCATAACAGCAACCGGTGCTTTAGCTCCGTCATCGCCGCGAGAGAGTAATCTGCCCAAGTAAGGCTGGAGCCCTAAAACCGAAAAATAATTTTCGGACGCGACAGTGTTCGTCACGGTCACTTCCGGCCCGTTGGACTCTCCCGGCCCTCCCAATGTGGCCCGCGCAATTCCGACACTTTCGGGAATCGCCGCCATATCCGTGAACACGCGATTGTGATCGCGATAATACTCATAATCCGGGTACGAAATGTGATCGACGCTCTCACCCGGAGAGCGCAAATAGATATTTACCAGACGGTCCGGCGCGACGCCCGCAGGAGGAACCAGGAGAGACGTATTCGAAACGCTGAGGCTCACCACGCCCAAGGCCATCGCAATCGAAAGCGAAAAAATTGCAATCGCCGTGATCTTCCAATTCTTGCGCAGAATCCTTAACGACCGCGCCAGCCCTCGCATGCCGCCCATTTTGCCACGCTCCGAGTCTCACGCGCCAAACTGATTCGGACCGCTCACAAAAGAGCCGGAGGACGCAGGAAAGTGCGCGTTATCGGCAGCTCGGCCGGACGACACACCGACTGCCTGGCCAAAGGAGGACTTGCTGCGCCATTATCACGCCACGCCAGAACACTCTCTTCGCGGCGTTGTCTCTAAGTTGAGGAATTTCGACAATGAGAAGAACAAACCGGGATCCTACTCGTCGCGGGTGATCAGGAGCTGCTTGTAAGCTTCACGGCGCGTCAGGCCGCGTTCCCGCGCGGCTTGTTTCAGGGCGGCCTTGCGGTCGAGATTCTGTTCCCGCATGAGCTGATCGACGCGCTTTGCCAGCGGCACGATGTTTGTCACCTTGGGTGCCGATTCGCCATCTTGAATGTGGAGTGGCGCGCCGTCAGCTGTTCCGATTAGCACCGTAATCTCGCCGCGCGGCGGCTTTTTTCGCACCTGTTCGACGACGACCGCAAGATGCCCATGCTGAAATTCCTCATGAATCTTTGAAATTTCGCGAGCGATCACCGTCGGCCGGTTCCCGAGAAGTTCGAGCATGTCTTCGAGCGAATCTAGCAACCGATGCGGCGCCTCATAGAACACCAGCGTTCGCGACTCAGAGGTCAGCTCGCGCACGGCTTTCCGGCGTTGCGTCGCGCGCGCAGGCAGAAAGCCGATGAACGTAAATTCTTCGGCAGGCAGACCCGAAGCGGCCAACGCCGCCACAAATGCCGATGGGCCCGGCACGGGAACAACTTTAATCCCGTGGCGAAGACAAAGGCTCACAAGCCGTTGCCCGGGATCGGAGATCGCAGGCATACCGGCGTCGCTGACGAGCGCGACCGACGCACCTTGCTCGAGATCGATCACGATTTCCGGCGAACGCGTGAGCTCATTGTGCTCGTGATAGCTCACAAGCTTGGTGTGAATGTCGAAATGCGAGAGCAACTTCATCGTCTGCCGCGTGTCTTCGCAGGCGATGAAATCGGCTTCTTTCAGAATGCGCAGCGCGCGCATCGAAACGTCTTCAAGATTGCCGATCGGCGTCGCCACAACGTAAAGGCAGCCGGAGCAAGTCTTCGACGACGAATCTGTTTCGGGAGCTGGCACTGTTACGGTTCGTTTCGTTGGCGTCACTCGATGTGCCTTCTAGTCGAGAAATTTTCCGATGAGCCACATGTGCCCAAAGGGATCGACGACAGCTCCCTGAATCATACGGCGAATGCGCTTCGGCCCGACCGTCTTGTACTCGTGATGCTCCACTGGGCTGTGCTGCCGCGCCCCGGCCGCCAGCGCCTTCTTATGCACGACGAGAGGATCCTTGACGAAAAGCTCGATTCGCACGGTGGTAAAGCCGGCATGCCGGGGACCGCGCGTGCCGTAGCCGGGTGATTCGTCCGCCAGAAAAAACGGCGCGCCATCGATCGAAAGGCCTGCAACAATATGTTTGTCCCCGAGCCGCCACAGAACCTTGGCGCCGAAAGCTTTCTTATAGAAAGCGATCGCTTCGTAACCGCCATGCACAGCCAGCATAGGAGCGATTTGCGTCCGCATGATTCGTCAAGTCGCGCAAAGCGCGACTTGCAAGGATACCGCAGCAGCCCGCCAATTGGACAGCGGGCCTCCCGAAAAATGGCAGGCTGATTTGGAACCTTTACTCGATCGTGAGCGGCACGCTGGCATTAACCGTTCCCCACTCGACGTGCAGCGTGCCTCCGGTGGAAGTGGGATCGATAGAGATGGTCACCTGTTCAACCGACGCGCTGGTTTTCCCCAGCTTCATCGGCGTGCGTGCGATTTCCAGGTTCGGTTGGTAGGGAATTCCCCACTGCCCCTTTTCGCTCAACTTGCCGATGATCAAGTCCCAGTGGTCGGAGTTCGGAAGCGTATTGATCGTATAAGTCGTGTTTGCCGCAAGAGGAATAGTACCGAGCTTGAGCGCCTTCGTCGAAGTAATGATGGTCGCTTCGTCCGCACCGGTGCGCCACGGCTCGCCGTACGGCGCCAGCTCTTTGCCGACCGTGCGGCCTTTCAAATATGGTCGGCCGTACTCGATGGTAATATGCGCGCCCTTAATGTCCCATTCGCTCCGAAAATGCGGGCTGCCACCGGTGCCGGGAGACGTTTGCACGCTCTTCTGCGCAGCCACTGCGAAACAGAAAGCCAAAGCGAACGCACATGCCAGCACCACTTGAACCAATCCTTTTCGCACGATCCCTCCTCTTTCTCTTCGCGCCGTGCAAGCTTCGCAGCCTGCCTTTAAACCGTGCTTCCTCGCTGGGGAAATTCCTGCTGAGGTCCTTAGACGTGCCCTAGGAACGAACGGCGCGTCATTTCTTCAACTTCGCCTATGATACGATGACGCAGGGGATACTGAGCGACTCTTGAGCAGCCATTCACTGTGGGCAATACCTCTCGGCGGTCT
>JBOGMU010000089.1:0-7470 GCA_050746865.1 Candidatus Acidiferrales bacterium | reverse complement strand
GTCTCTAGCTTTGTCGAGGTTCCCGGAGATTCGCCGGCATTCTATGATGCTCGTCCGGTGCCGCATGGGCAGGTGCGAATCGTCCTGTACGAATCAAAGGCAATGGATAACGTTGACCGCTATGTATGGGTCTATACGCCACCGGGGTACGACAAGACCAATGCGAAGTACCCTGTCTTGTACTTGTTACACGGTAACGGTGAAACACAAGCAGGCTGGGTGGATAACGGGCGTGCGAACATCATCCTCGACAATCTGATTGCCGACCACAAAGCTGTGCCGATGATCGTGGTCATGCCGCATGGGCACGCTAGGCAAAGTGCATCGGTTGGGCCTTACGAGGCAGTGGAACAGCCTGGCGACCGCAGCTGGATGGACTTTACTTTGTTCAGCAAGGATTTGATTGACCAAATCATTCCATTGGTACAAAGAGACTTCCGTGCTTACACGGACGCGGATGATCGTGCGATTGGCGGCCTGTCGATGGGCGCAATGCAAAGCATTCAGATCGGACTTACCCATCTGGACTTGTTCCATTACGTTCTGGTTTATAGCGGCTTAGCACTAGGACGACCGCAACCGTCCGGTGATATTGAAACGCAGTCGCCGTGGAAAGAATTACTGGCAAATCCGGAAGAGACGAAGAAGAACCTGCATTTGCTATTCCTGGGCTCTGGTGACAAGGAGACTGCGATGCATGAGCCCGGGCAGCGTCTCGTGCAGCTGTTCAAGCAGAAAGGCGTCAATGCCGTTTGGGCGGAGTATCCCGGCGGCCACGTCTGGAACGTATGGCGCAACGACCTGAATTATACGGTGCCGATGTTGTTCCGCGCGCGCATCGTCCGCTAAGAAACCGTAGGACGAAAGTCCATGAGTTGCTGCAAAGTTGGCGCAGATCGCTAGCTCGATGAGACAAAAAGCCCTGCAAAGAAGGGCCTGAGAGAAGCGCTTTACGTAGGTTATTCAATCGAGTAAATCCACTTTAAGAGGGTTTATGCGTCTGAAATTATTGGCGTTTATCATGATGGCGGTCTTGTGCTCTTGGACTGTTGCCGCTCAGGAAGATCAGTGGCTACCAAACGACACGCACCGGCCGCTTCCCGGTGTCGTCACTCCGTCGGCGCAATCCGGTGGAGCGCCATCCGACGCGGTTGTGCGGGCGGTCCCTCAGGGGCGGTGGGTCAGCGCGTGGAGTACCGCGGTTCAAGCGGCTCGTTCTAGGCCGGGAAATACCCAGGCATTGGTATTCAACAATCAGACCATTCGCATGGTGGTGAGGCCGACGATCAAAGGAGAGCGGCTTCGTGTGCGATTCTCCAATGAATTCGGCTCTACGCCTCTTGAAATTGGTAGTGCGCACGTTGCCCTCGTGAAGCAGGACGGAGCGATTGTTGCTGAGTCGGATCATCCGCTGACCTTCGGGGGAAGTACCTCGATCAGCGTCCCCGCAGGCGCTCCGATGCTGAGCGATCCGGTGGACCTCAAGGTACCGGCGTTTACTGAAATCGCGGTCAGTCTGTTCGTGCCGAAGGAGCAGGCTCCGAGTACCTTTCACTTGCTGGGGCAGCACGACACATATGTCTCCGGCCCGGGTGACTTCACAGCGGCTAACGAGATAGAAACTCCGAAAGTAACCAAGGCGTGGTACTGGCTGGCGGGAGTGGAATTCTGGGAAACGGACCAAAGCGCGGCCATTGTAGCGTTTGGCGACTCCATCACCGATGGCTTCGCGGCCAAAGCGCAATATGGGGATTGGCCAAATCAACTCGCTGATCGGCTGGCTGAGGGGAAAGACACACCGTCCTTGGCGGTCGATAATGAGGGAATCGGCGGTAATCGCATTCTGCACGACGGGGCCGGCGTGGCTGCGCTGGCGCGTTTCGATCGCGATGTGCTGTCGCAACCGGGAGTCGCGGACCTGATCGTTCTGGAGGGCATCAACGACATCGGCTGGCCCCACATGAAGGGGCGCCCCTCGCCTGATGGCACAGTCCGGCAAAATCCCTGGGCAACGCAGAAGGTCAGCGCTGACGACCTCATTGAGGGCTTGAAACAGATGGTCGAACGCGCACACGAGCACGGAATCCGAGTCTTCTGCGCGACTATGACACCATATGGGGGCAATACCGGCACCTTTACCGATGACGGCGAGGCTGTTCGGCAGGCTGTCAATAACTGGATTCGTAAGAGCGGTGAACTCGACGGGTTCGTCGATTTCGACGCAGCCGTTCGGGATCCCAGTGACCCAAGCCGCTTTCTGCCTGCTTACGACAGCGGCGATCATCTGCATCCGAATGCTGCGGGATACAAGGTGATGGCCGAGGCGATCAATTTGTCCGTATTGCGTCGGCCGGCGTCACCGGCCTCCTTGCCGGCGAAGCGTCATCGGAAGCAATGAGGGACATCGCCACGCCCGGGGATTGCTCTATTGATAGGCTGGGCGCGAGTCGGAACGGCCTAAACAGGAAACTGCAAGCGTCGCTATCTGCTCCTTCCATTTGAAGGCGGATTAAGGGAAGAAACAACAGGTCACATGGAGAGATGCTCATGATCAGGCGATTTGGGACGTTGGCGCTATTCGGTTCGCTAGCAGTTGCGGCCACAGCGATGGTTGCGCAATGCAAATCGGGGCCTTCCACGCATTGGGTTGCGACTTGGGCCGCCGCGCAACAGATGGCGCTCACCACGCCGGACCGGCCCATACTTTCTCCGGACATAAAGAGGCCAGTGTTTCGGGGAGCACCCGGCGCCAGGGGAGCACGCGGCGCCAGAGGGCCAAGATCTGTACCGACGATCTCCAATGATCACACCGTGCGCATGATAGTTCACACGAGTATCGGCGGCAAGAGTGTGCGGATTGAGCTTGCCAATTCGTTTGGTAAAAAGGCCGTTAGCTTTGGGAACGCCCATATTGCTGTTAGAACGACGGGATCGTCGATCGACGCCAGTACCGACCGCCAACTCACCTTCAGCACCAGCAAGAGTGTCGATCTCCAGCCTGGAGCCGTAATCGTAAGTGATCCGGTCGACCTGAATGTTAAGCCGATGTCGGACCTCGCGATCTCCCTCTACGTCGTGGACAGCGAGGACCCTCCCACCATCCACGACCCGGGGTTGCACACAACATACATCTCCAGCGGAGATACAGCTGCTTCCGCGTCGACCCCCGATGCTACGACCAATACGGCGTACCTATGGCTGCGTAGCGTGGATGTGGATACGTCCGCAGGCGATTTTGGCGTTGCCTGCCTCGGTGATTCCATTACTGACGGATTCCGGACCACCGTTAATGCGGACCAGGCTTGGCCGACGTTGCTGGCCAAGCGCTTGAGCGAGAAAAAGGGCGGCCCGCGCATCGCCGTCCTCAATGAAGGAATTTCGGGTAATGAGGTCCTGCGGGATGGAGCGGGAGTGAGCGCCTTGGGGCGCTTCGACCGCGACATACTCGCGGAGCCGGGATTGCGATGGGTTGTCCTCCTGGAGGGCATCAATGACATTAATATCCACGGCCAGATCAGCGGTCCAGGCGGTATGACGGCGGAAGATCTGATCCAGGGCTACCTGCAGCTCATCGCCCGTGCCCACATGGACGGCCTTAAAATCATGGGAGCAACATTGACCCCCGACGGCGGTCTCTGGATGGCAACCCCGGTCGGTGAAGCTACTCGGCAAAAGGTGAATGACTGGATCAAGACCAGCGGTAAATTCGATGCCGTCGTCGATCTCGATGCTGCTGTCCGCGATAAGGCCGCTCCTACGCACATGCGAGCGGACTTTGATTCCGGTGATCATATCCACCCGAATGACCCCGGTAACGCGGCCATGGCAAACGCGTTCGATCTCGCGGTGTTTACCAGGTAGGACGAGGATCCGCGATCGGAATCGCTCATCTGGCGTATAGGTATCTTCTGATGTGGCTTGGATCGATGCTCTGAACCGAAGCGAGGGACAACAATGAAGACCATTAAGATATTGGGCGTATTCGGCACGCTCGCTTGCGTTATGTGCTTGGGCCAAGCCTTCCTTTCCTCGAGCTCCGCCCAGGCGCCGGCTAGCTCAGCGCAATCCAATCCTGTCGCGAAGATAAGCACCGGCCAACTAAGCGGCACCGTTACTCCGGATGGTGTGGGTGTTTTCAAGAACATCCCATTTGCACAACCGCCGATTGGCGATCTGCGCTGGAGGGAGCCGGTTCCGGCCAAGTCCTGGACAGGCGTTCGCGACGCGAGTGCCTTCGGACCGGCCTGCTCTCAGAGCGGTCACCTGAACTCGACCTCCAGCGAGGATTGCCTGCAACTGAACGTGTGGACGCCAACATGGCCCATGAAATCGCAGGCGCCGGTTCTGGTATGGTTCCACGGTGGAGGGAATACCGCCGGATCAGGAGTGGAACCTCTCTTCAACGGAGAATCCTTCGCCCGCCATGGTGTCGTGTTGGTGACCAGCAATTACCGGCTCGGTGTGTTTGGCTTCTTCGCACACCCTGAACTTACTAAAGAGTCATCCCATCACTCCTCTGGTAACTACGGACTGCTCGATCAGCTTCAGGCATTGCGTTGGGTGCAGCAAAACATCGCCCGGTTTGGCGGTAATCCCGCGAACGTGGCGATTATCGGCGAATCGGCAGGCGCGGCTGACGTGAACACACTGATTGCGTCGCCCCTAGCGAAGGGCCTATTTGTGCGTGTGATAGCAGAAAGCGGACCGGCGGGGGTCCAAACGCCGCTGGCCGATGCCGAACAGAGAAACGTGAAATTTGCCGAAAGTTTGAGCGCCACGGGCGACCAAGCCCTGGCAAAACTGCGCGCTATGTCCGGAGCGGAGTTACTATCGAAAGCTGAAGTGCAACGAGGCGCAGCAGGTCCAATGGTTGGAATTGTTGTGGACGGTTGGGTAGTTCCAGAAGCGCCCACGAAAATCTATGCCGAGGGCCGTGAGCAAAAGGTGGCGTTGCTCATCGGCAATAATTCCCAGGAGATGCAAGGAGGACGGGGAGGCAGAGGGCCCGCCACGGCGGCCGACCTCAGTGATCTCATCTCGCAGCGGTTCGGCCCACTTACCGTTCGCGCGCGTGCACTTTACGGACTGAATGATGGAACCGACCCGAAACCAGACCCAGAGATTGGAAACGTCCTGACCCAGTGGACCACCGACTCGACGTTCCGGTGCGGGACGGTTCAGGAACTCGTGTGGCATACCACGGCCGGGAATACGGGCTACGAGTATCAGTTCTCGCGAACGATGCACGGAAAAGAGGCGCTAGGAGCGGCTCATGCGTCTGAGATACCCTTTGTTTTCGGCACGCTCGCGGTGTGGCAGCAAACACATAATTACAACGATTCGGATCACAAATACGCAACGATGATGGAAGCGTATTGGAGCAATTTCGCGAAGACCGGCAATCCGAACGGCGCAGGCCTTGTGGATTGGCCGAGTTTCGACCCTGAGGCCCGCGGCTATATCGACTTCACCGACGCCGGACCAGTGGTTAAGGAAGGTTTGCGGCGGGATGTATGTAGCCTGTTTACGGAAAACCAAGAACGCCTAATGGCGCATTAGCCGCCAGCCGTAAACTGACGCCTTCGGCTTCAGGGCATCTTCTGGCGCCCGAAACTTGGTTTTTCGCTTCCCGGCGGCTGTGACGGCCAATGGCACCGGCCGCCGGGTCAGTACGGTATCGCTGGAATGCTTCGACGATTTCAGGAGGGCGGCGGATTATTAGCATACGCATAGCGGGCGAGGCCAGTGGGGAACTCACAGCTTACGGTAAGGGAGCAACCGGTGGAGGTGGCACCCACGTTCCAGAGGCCTTGGTCTCTTAGACTAGGAAAAATCATGAAGTGCCGCGAACTGCTTTAAGACTGCTGGTGGACTGGCCGCAGCGATAGCACTGGGACGGAGGTTCAGGCGCCAGCGTTTCCATGTTGTGAAATGCCCGCCCCAATCGTTACAAGCTCGTTGGTCTTGGATGCCTGCGTAGAGACCAGCTTCGTATTCAATCAGCAGTCTCGCTCTAACAACTTTCGCAAGAACGAAACGCCACAAAAGGCAATATCCTCTGGCGTCACGCTTGGATCAGCCCAGAGCCTGCCAAGAATGTTCGTCTCGTCCTCCGAATAGCCAAATCCTTCGATTACGAGGTAGCCTTCGTAGTGAATCTCTCGCAGGCTTGAGATTATAGCCGGAAAATCTATATGACCTGAACCAAGAAGCCCTCGATCGTTTTCACTGGCGTGTACATGCTTCAATAAACGTCCGAGCGATCGCATCGCCGTGCAAGTGTTCTTCTCCTCGATGTTGGCGTGAAAGGTGTCAATGGTGACTCCGATGCGCGCAGGATCCAAAATTGGAACAGCCAGCGGATCGTAAGACCGCTACCACATATAGGCCCCAATTACCTGGGGCGTTCCGGGCATATTATTCGCAACATTGGTAGCGATTACGATTTCCAGATTCTTATGGTTCCAATCGCCGGGCGCAAACTTCCTCGCCTGTTCCATGCAGGATGCATCAGAGACGCAGTTTCCTGCCGCTAGGGTGCCGTCGCGGCCCAGACCAGCGACAGTGATGAAAAAATTCCCGGTTGTAGCGGCAAATGTCCGCGACACAATCCCGTAGTCCTTTGTTGGCGGAAGCGGAGACGAGATGCTCCAATCTCGAAAATTCGGATTCTGAGAATCGCGGATGTACTCTGTCTTTTCGTCAACAGCGAAACTAAAACGCATTTGACTGCTAAGGGCAACGGTCCATCGATTGTCAAATGCGCCGATCAATACAGCAGGAGAACCTGACAGATTTTTCAAATTGACGTCGTTCGCACGGCGGACAAAGAAGGAACTACCTCGGCTGCCCAAAAAACTTCCGATAGAAGACAAGGCGACCGAATCAGAAAAGGACGTGCGGTCGTGGGCAATCGGCTGCGGCAAGGCACCCGAGTTAAGCAATTGCTGTGGATTTGTGGCTAAGACCCCTCGCACCGCTGCCAAGTCCGCCGGGTTAGGCATACAGACCAGTACGGGAGCTTTGGAGTCTATAATCGGCGACCAAAAACTTGCTAGGGCCGTAGTCTGCGCGAATATTTTCCAAGCAACAGTAACAGACACCGCTGCGCACAAGATGAAAAGCATCGCCAGGCGCCAATGGCCACTAAGAGCATTAACAGAAGGGTGAGCGATATGCGGAAGGGGCTCTTGAGTCGCAGGAGGTTCAGGGAACGTGAATGTCGGAATGTACGATCCCCGAGGTAGATCGATACGAAGCTCTTTTTCGCGACCCGGGATTGCATAATACTCCGTAAGCCGCTTCCGAATTTCGACAGCTGTCATTCGGACGATCGGATGAAGCGCAGTATCGTAGTCCGGTTCAAGCCCGAATAACGCGGTGCCTAAAGCTCTCTCCTTTACACTTGCCGTGTTGCCGTCCAAAACATACGCGACTACGTAACGCAGAAGTTTTGGGCATCTTTTGCCG
>JBOGMU010000088.1:0-2083 GCA_050746865.1 Candidatus Acidiferrales bacterium | reverse complement strand
GTATTGAGCGGCGCATGGAGCGCGTTTGGAGCTGAACGGCCGGGACGGGCCGACGCGCTCGAGCCGCATATTGCGTTTCCGACGGCGCCGCGCGACCGCATTGCCGTTTCGTCGTATCCATTTCGCGCGTATATCAATAGTCCTTCGGGACGCAATCGCGGCGCCAGCGCTCCAAATGTGCAGAAGATTGACCTGACGGAGTTTCCGGCCGAAGTGGCAAAAAAGTTCAACGTGAGCCATATCGAGCCGAACAGCCGGCATTTCATGTCGACGGATGCGGCTTATCTTGATCGATTTAACGACGCGTTGGCAAAGGCGGGCGTCAAGGTGGCGAATATCGCCGTCGATGGCAGGGGCAGCTTCTACGATCCCGATCCTGCCATCCGCACAGGAGCGATTACGAATGCGAAAAATTGGGTGGATGTTGCCGTTCACGTAGGCTCGCCGAGCATTCGCGCGCATATTGCGGGATCGCGTAATTCGGATCCCAACGTGGACCGCGCCGCGGAGAGCCTGAAAGAAGTGGCGGACTACGGCGCGCAGAAAAATGTGGTGATCAATCTGGAAAACGACGACCCGAAAAGCGAGGATGCCTTTTTCATCGTGAAGGTCATCGAGGCGGTGAACCATCCTTACTTGCACGCCTTGCCCGATTTTGCGAATTCCATGCTCAATGGCGACGCCGATTTTAACTATCGCGCGCTGACGGCCATGTTTCAGCACGCCTACTGCATTTGCCACGTCAAAGACGGTGAGGACAGCGATAACGGCCCGGTGACGATCGATATCAAGAAATCGTTCGATATTTTGAAGGCGAGCGGCTACCGCGGGTTTTGTTCCATGGAATTCGACGCTAAGAGCGGCGATCCTTACGCGGCAACGCAAAGCTTAATCGAACAGACGTTAAAATATTTGGCGTAGCGCGTATCGAACTAATCACAAGCGGCACCTCGTACCGAAATTGGAAACTCAGATGGTCGGATTGCACGCTATCGTTTAATCAGCGGTCGATCGCGGAACGTGTTGCGCTAAAGCGCCGCATCAGCCACCCAAAGCCGAAGATGACAGCGCCACCTAGAAAAATTCGGACGTGCAGGCTACCAAGATCTGCGGATGGTCCAGATCTTCGCCAAAAATAAGAAGAGGCCAAAGTAGGAAAGGGCCAGTACCAAAATCCTGAATGACCTGCGCCATCTGCGTGGCGAACGACGCAGGCTGGCGCTCATGCTTGCGTTGGGACGTTTCCGAAGTGACAGCAAGCCCGTGCGTTGAGAGGCCGAATCCATCGGACGACTTGCGAAAAAGGAACACTCCTTTGATGAAAAGCGTGAGGCTGCCTAGGCCGAACACTACAGGGAGCAGCGTGAACTTGTCCCCGGAAGGCGACGAGATCCACACGAAGGCGGCGGCCGCACCAAGGCACAGATAAACTGCGGCTCGACGAGGACTGAATTCGAGGTCGCCCGCAAGATTCTCCAGTAACGATTCGCGTATCGTCACGCGTGGAGTGTACCGCTAAAGCTGTGACGTTGGAATCAGGCTTCAGGGGAGAACTTGAATTTCGAGTTCGGTCGCGCGGCCATCCCGGATCGAGAATGCCCGGACGGGCGAAGTTGCGTAGGGCCGGGGCGTGACGATGAAATAGATTGCTTCAGAATAATAGGCCAGCGCGATATCTTTGGGCGAAGGCTCGTTCGCGTGCATCCAATGCGGATGCGAGTGATAGATGCCGAGGAATTCGAGTCGCCGCCCGTGCAATTCCGTCATTAGGCGCACGATCTCATTGGGCGCAATCTCGTAATTCCTGACCGGATCGGCCGCAGCATTCTTCGCAGGGAACGCCTGGGTGATTACGCCGTCCTGTCCCGCCAGCATTCCACAGCACTCTCGATGTGGGTGGAGGCGCGCATGCTTCAGGAGCTGCCCGTATACTTTGCGGCGACTTCGGACGGCGCGCGTCATTCCGGGAGTCTACAATGATACGAACGGACAAATCGACTGATGCCAAGAATTGTTGTACCAATGTCAAATCGCAGTATCAATTTCGCGAGTAACATCATAGGTGGGCAAGACAAGGCTAGCT
>JBOGMU010000087.1:0-2687 GCA_050746865.1 Candidatus Acidiferrales bacterium | reverse complement strand
GTTCGACCTGCGCAGACGCGCCTAGACCGGTCACCAGCGACGATTCAGTTCACGCCGTTCCGTTCGCGTCGCGAGCCCGTTCGGTCGAGCCGCGCATCTGAGGAATACGATGAAGAAGCTTCAATTTGCCGCTTTCTTTTCCATCGCTGCGCTTGCGCTCGCGGCAATAGCCCTTCACGCGCAAACGCCGGCCGCGCCTCAAGCTCCTGCTGAGGGACAGTCTCAGACGCACTCGGCGGCACAAAATCCTGCCACAGAACAAACGCAAACCCCGCCAGCAACGGGCGGCGCAAATGTAACCGTCGGTGCAACGCCCGCCGCAGTTCGGCAGAGCGGCGAAGATCCTGTCGCTGTAGCTCGCGGGCAGGAAGCTTATGCCTCTGCCGGCTGCATTTCGTGCCATGGCGCAACGGCCAAGGGCACGGACACCGCGACCGATCTCGTCCGCTCGCCACTTGTCGAAGACGACACGAAAGGCGAACTGATCGGCCCGGTTCTCAGCCAGCCTCATCCGAAGAACGGTGGTACAAAACCCAATCTCACGGACCAGCAAGTTTCAGACATCGCCGCGTGGCTACGTGTCCAGGTCTACGGCGCTGCGATGCGTAATACGTACCAATACTTGAATATCGTCGTTGGCGACCCAGAAAAGGGCGAAGCTTTCTTCAATGGTCCCGGCAAATGCGACACCTGTCACTCCGTTACTGGAGACCTCGCCGGCATCGCTTCGAAATATGCTCCACCGCAGTTGCAAGGACTGTGGATTAGCGGCGGCGCGAACGCCCGTTTTGGCCGCGGGCTCGGTCGCGGCCTGCTCACCGCAAACGGCGGCATGCTCGCCGATACTTCCCCACCTGAAATTACGCCGTCGACGATCACGATCACTGTCACCCTTGAGGATGGACGAAAATATACTGGCGTGCCGGTCTCTTACGACGATTTCCACGTCGCTTTTCGTGACATGTCTGGCGCGTATCATTCCTTCGATCGCCGGGGCGAGTGGCCCAAAGTCGAAGTTCACAATCCTTTGCAGCCGCATTGGGATTTGCTTAAGCATCTAACTGACGACGAAATGCACAACGTAACGGCTTACCTGGTGACCCTGAAATGAAGACGCGCTACATCACCCTCGCGCTCTTTATAGCGCTCGTACCTTTCACAATTCTTGCACAGAGCGCAGGCGTCACGGAATCGATGCTCCTGAACCCGTCGCCGGACTCGTGGCCGACGCATCACGGCGATTACAGCGCGCGCCGCTTCAGTAAACTAAGAGTCATCAACGACACTAACGTCCAAGACCTGTCGCTCGATTGGGAATCCCGCGTCACCGGCGGCATGCCTGCCAACGCTACTCCAGGTCGCCGTGGTGCCGGCAACGTTCGCGTCGCCGGATCTCCCCTTCTCGTGAACGGGATGCTTTACTTCACCGCGAATGACAATGCCTGGGCTATGGACGCACGCACAGGCCGGATTATGTGGCACTGGTATCGCGAGTCGACCGGCCCCGAGCCGGTGACGGCTAATAAGGGCATGGGTATGTACGGCGATTGGATCTACTTCATCACGCGCGACAATAATCTCGTCTGTCTCGATGCCACTACAGGCGCGCAGCGCTGGATGCAACCCGTCGCCGATCCCAAACAGTATTACTTCTCCACGATGGCGCCCATCGTCATCAAGAATCATGTGATCGTCGGCACCGGCGGCGACTCGCTCGATCTTTCCGGCTTTTTGCAGGCGCGCGATCCTGAAACAGGCGAAGTTCAATGGACGCATTACAACACGCCACGGGAAGGCGAGCCGGGCATCGAAACGTGGCCTAACGAATACGCCGCGGCCCACGGAGGCGGCGGCGCATGGGTGCAAGGTGCGTACGATCCCGAGTTGAATCTCTATTACTACGGCACCGCGAATCCCAACCCCGTTTACGCACCGCAGAGCCGCGCGGGAGCGGATCTTTATACGTCCTCGATCATTGCGATAAATCCGGACACTGGAAAAATGGCTTGGTATTACCAGGCATCCCCGCACGATACGCATGATTGGGATGCTGCCTGCGACACGGTCCTGATCGACGGTACGATTAACGGCAAACCTCGCAAGCTGCTCGCACAGGCCAGCCGGAACGGCTACTTTTTCGTCCTTGATCGCACGAACGGCAAGAAAGTTGTCGCGGTGCCGTTCGTCGATACGGAAAATTGGACCAAGGGCTTCGACGCGCGTGGCCAGCCGATTCCCGATGCTGCCAAGGAGCCTTCGCTTGGCGGCAGCCTCGCATGGCCCAACGCCGGTAGCGCGACCAATTGGCCTCCGCCTAGTTTCAGTCCACAAACGGGGCTTTTTTACGTCGGCACGGGCGAAGGCTACGCCGTCTTTTATCTGACGGATACGGACGAACACCCCGAAGGTTACGCCGGCATCGAAAGCGCTCTTGGCGAAGGACCCGGCTCGATCAAAGCGCTCGATTATCGAACGGGCAAAGTCGTCTGGCGGCATGATTGGCCGGATGGTGGTAGTGCTATCGGTTTGCTTTCCACCGCGGGCAATCTTTTGTTTTGCGGCAATGCCAATAATCTTGTTGCGTTCAACGCCCGCACCGGAAAAATCCTTTGGCACGCAGGCCTGCTTGCTGGTCCGAACGCTCCTATGACTTTTATGCTCGATGGACGGCAGCACATCCTCGTCTT
>JBOGMU010000086.1:0-12117 GCA_050746865.1 Candidatus Acidiferrales bacterium | reverse complement strand
TTTCGATCTCTGATTGTAAGCCGCAGACGCGATGAATATCATGGTGCGTTGTTGTTGCGTCCGATCGAATATGACTCAAGAGGATCTCGAACGGCGACAAGTCGATCAGTTTGTACTCGAGGAGATCGATAGCGTTCCGCACCTCGAAGCGTTGCTGCTGCTGTGGAATAGTCGTCCAAAGCAGTGGTCTCCAGAGGAGATGGGGAAAGCGCTATATCTCGCCACGGAATATACGCAGGCGGTGTTGCAAGAGCTCGCTAACCGTAAGCTTGCGTCCAGCGAAGCGGGCCGCTACGCTTACGAATCCGATCCAGAACGTGACAAAATTATCGAGGCGCTCGATCGGGTTTATCGCCGGGAAATCATCCGGATTTCTAATATGATCCACTCGAAAGCATCGCCTGCTGTGCGTGCGTTTGCGCGCGCGTTCAGGCTAAAAAAGGACTGACATGGCGGCAACGGTTTACATTCTTGGCGCTCTTGTGACGTTCTTATGCGGTGTTCTCCTCATTCGCGGCTACAAAAGTGTCGGTAAGCGGCTTCTTCTTTGGAGCGGCATCTGCTTTTTTGGTCTTTCGCTTTCGAACCTCCTCGTGTTTCTTGATCTGATTATCCTGCCGGAGAGTGTCGACCTATATCCGCTGCGTCTGATAACTGCTGCAATCGCGATGCTTATCCTGCTCTACGGGCTAATTTGGGAGCGCGACCAATGATCCGAGTCGAAGCATTCTTGTTGGGTATTATTGCCACCACCTCCATCCTGGCGGGAATATTTTTTTTGCGATTCTGGCGCGATACGCGCGATTACCTGTTTCTTACGTTCGGCGTGGCGTTCATCATTGAGGGCGTGAATCGTAGTGCGCTGCTCTTCATCAGCCATCCAAACGAGGGCGCAACCTGGATTTACCTTATTCGGTTGTTTGCGTTTCTTTTGATCCTGGGAGGCATCCTCAATAAGAATCGAAGCACTGCCAAGTAGCTGGGATCGGGAAGCGCGGGCATTCATCGTGCCGATTGAGACTTATCTCGGGGATTCACACATCCAAATTGGCTTTGCGGCGATAACGGTCATAGGCCGGTTCCGTCCGCCGTCGCAAAAACCGTGTGCTATAATTTTCGGCATTGACGGCATAAAACCTGTTTATGCCCTCCGGAGAAGCGCAATGCCCGTGGCAAAGACCGAGCAGATTTGGCACAACGGCAAGTTTATTCATTGGGACGACGCGAAGATTCACGTGCTCGCCCACGTGATCCACTATGGCTCGGCGGTATTCGAAGGCATTCGGTGCTACGAATCCGCGCAAGGGCCGGCGATTTTCCGGTTGCGCGACCATATGCAGCGGCTGCTTCATTCGGGGCACATCTATCGCATGGATATTCGGTTTTCGCTCGATGAGCTGTGTAATGCAGCAGTCGAGCTCGTCCGCGTGAACAAGATGACGGCCTGCTACATTCGCCCGATTACGTTGCGAGGGTATGGCGAAGTCGGTGTCGACCCTCGGGGCTGCCCCATCGATACGTACATGGCTTGCTGGGAATGGGGGAAGTACCTGGGCGACGAAGGCTTGGGCAAGGGGATCGACGTGTGCGTGAGCTCGTGGCACCGCCCGGCGCCCAATACATTGCCGCAGATGTCGAAAGCCTCCGC
The DNA here is from genome assembly GCA_050746865.1 of Candidatus Acidiferrales bacterium. Classification (GTDB taxonomy): domain Bacteria; phylum Acidobacteriota; class Terriglobia; order Acidiferrales; family UBA7541; genus Palsa-295. The sequence continues at coordinate 10,469 of JBOGMU010000086.1, read as the reverse complement.
GAATTATATGAATTCGCAGCTCATTCGCATGGAAGCAAAGACCAACGGCTTCGAAGAGGGCATCGGACTCGATCACAACGGGCATGTTGCCGAAGGCTCGGGCGAAAATATCTTTGTAGTTTACAAAGGAACAGTGATCACGCCGCCGCTTTCCGATGCGGGACTTTCCGGCATCACGCGAGATTCGGTGGTCGCGATTTGCCGCGACCTGGATATACCGGTGCTCGAGCAAGCGATTCCGCGCGAGATGCTTTACATTGCAGACGAAGTTTTCTTTAGCGGTACCGCCGCGGAGATCACCCCCATCCGTTCGGTTGATCGGATTAATGTGGGCGATGGAGCGCGCGGCCCTCTCACGAAGCGCATCCAGGAAGAATTTTTCTCTATTACCAGTGGCCGAAAGCCCGACCGCCACAATTGGCTCACCGCTGTTAACGTGCCAACAACTACAGCCGCGCACTGAATCTAACTACTTTCCGTTTTCTTACTGCGGCAAATCCGATAGAATCCGGCGCGACTACCGGAGGCGCTGATGTACAGCTTGCCGCAGAAGCTCGTCGCGGAATTTATCGGGACGTTCACGCTAGCTTTTATTGGAGCCGGATCCATTTGCGCCGATCAATACCTGCGCGCTGCCGGTAAGCCCGCTCTAGGACCTCTTGCGATTGCCGCAGCGGCTGGTCTCGCTATGGCCGTGATGGTCACATCGCTCGGACACATTTCGGGCGGTCACCTGAATCCCGCGGTAACGATCGGATTTTGGGTTACGCGACGTTTGGGAACGATTCAATCGCTCTGCTACTGGTCTGCGCAGCTTGCGGGGGCGGTGTTCGCTGCGTATTTGCTGGCTCTGATCGTCCCAGAGAGCGCGTCGGGCGCCGCTGCACTGGGCACACCCGCGCTTGCGTCCGATTTCACACGACTCCACGGCATGGCACTCGAAGCCGTCGCTTCGTTTTTGTTTGTATTTGTTTTTTTTGCGACGGTTGCCGACGGCAAAGGCGCTTTCGAGAAGATTGCGGGCTTCGCCATTGGGCTCACCTTGATGGTGGATATCTTGATCGCGGCTCCGTTTACCGGCGCCGCTATAAATCCGGCGCGTGCGTTTGGCCCGGCGCTTGTGTCGCGCCATTGGGGAAATCAAGGCGTGTATTGGGTTGGGCCGCTCATTGGCGGAGTGGTCGCCGGATTCTTGTACAATGCCATTTTTATGCGTGACCAGCCGCCTGCAAGCTGACGAAATCTTCGCAATACTTTCGCTAATCTCCGCGAAGTCCCATTGTTCCCTTGGAAACGCATAGTTGCAGCAGCGTTGAGGCTCATCTTAGGGGCGTGCTAGTTTGACAAGAACCCCAAGGGGCACCCGAAATGGCCATCAACGTTGACGATCTACTCCGTCGAGCCGTCGAAAGTCGCGCTTCCGACTTGCATCTGAAGGTGGGAAACCACCCCTATACGCGCGTCGACGGCATTCTCATTCCGATTACAGACGTGCCCCGTGTTACGCCGGAAGAAATGCTGTCGATGGCGTTCAGCATGATGACCAACCGGCAAAAGCAAAAGTTCAAAGAGACCGCCGAACTGGACATGGCTTATGGTGTGGCCGGCCTCGGGCGCTTCCGTGTGAACGTTTTTCAGCAACGCGGCAATGTCGGCATGGTGCTGCGCGTAATTCCCACGAAGATTCGCACGATTGAAGAGTTGGAACTGCCGCGCGTGCTGGCGCAGGTTTGCGAAGAGCAGCGTGGGTTGGTGCTGACCACCGGCACCACCGGTTCGGGCAAATCAACGACGCTCGCTGCGATGATTGACCGCATTAATTCGCTGCGCGCCGAGCACATCATCACGATTGAGGACCCGATTGAGTATCTGCATCGCGACAAGAAAGGATTTATCAACCAGCGCGAAGTGGAAGTCGATACTTCTTCGTTCTCGACGGCTTTGCGCGCTGCATTGCGCCAAGATCCGGATGTGGTCCTCGTCGGCGAAATGCGCGATCTGGAGACGATTTCAACGGCTTTGCTAGCTGCTGAAACCGGCCACCTGGTTTTTTCGACGTTGCACACTCTCGATGCGACGGAGACGATTCAGCGTATTATTGCCGTCTTTCCGCCGCCGGAGCAGAAGCAGATTCGTTTGCAACTTGCCTCTACGCTCAAGGCAGTCGTCAGCCAGCGGCTTGTCCGCAAAAGTGACGGCGCAGGGCGCGTGCCTGCGGTGGAAGTGATGATTGCGACCGGCTACATTCGTGATTGCATCATCAACCCCGATAAGACACGCATGATTCGCGACGCAATCGCTGCCGGCACCAGCCAGTACGGCATGCAGACGTTCGACCAATCGCTGTTCGACCTCTACTCACGCAACCTCATCACACTGGAAGAGGCACTCATGCGTGCCTCGAATCCGGACGACTTCCGCCTGCGCGTCCAGGGCATTCGCTCCTCCGCCGATTCCGCTCGCGAGGAAATGGAACGCGCAATGACCGAGTTTGAGCGGCTCGGCACCACCCGGTAGCTTTGCCGTTAAGATAGCGATCAAGCGCCTTACGGCACGTCACTCGGGACCCTTCGATCGATTTGTTTCACGGAAGACCTGTAACAGAGAATCCATTTAAGTACGCTAACATCGAAAGATGGTGCGGCTGAGTGTAGGCGATTGTGCCCGCACAGGGTGCGGGAGCAAGCCTTACAGCCAAGAGTGGCGGTGGCACAAAGATACCGCGGAGTTGACGACGTTCGGGGATAGAGATGAGTGAGGGGAGTACACAGAGTTCGACAGCGGCGGTGAATCCGGCGGCGATAAATCCGTGGATCATCGCGGTTGCAGTGATGCTCAGCACGTTTATGGAAGTGCTGGACACGACGGTGGTGAACGTGTCGCTGCCGCACATCGCGGGCAGCCTGTCGGCGACCGTGGATGAGGCCACGTGGACGCTCACGTCGTATCTCGTTTCGAACGCGATTATTTTGCCATTGACCGGATGGCTTTCGAATTATTTCGGACGCAAGCGGATGTTGATGATGTCGGTGATCGGCTTTACGACGGCCTCGTTTTTATGCGGACTGGCTCCGACACTGTCGTTCCTAATTTTCTTTCGTATCGTGCAAGGTGCGTGCGGGGGGGGATTGCAGCCGATTTCGCAGGCGATTCTGCTGGAATCGTTTCCGCCGCAAGACCGCGGCAAGGCGATGGGATTCTGGGGTTTGGGAATCGTTGTTGCGCCGATGCTCGGGCCCCTGCTTGGCGGTTGGCTGACGGACAGCTATAGCTGGCGATGGGTCTTTTACATCAACGTGCCGATTGGCGTGTTGGCGATCATTATGACGAGGCTTTTTGTGTTCGATCCGCCGTACATACGGAGGCGATCGTCCTCAATCGATTATTGGGGCATCGGAATGCTGGCGCTGGGAATCGCGACGCTGCAGATCGTGTTGGACAAGGGGCAGGAGAAGGATTGGTTTGGGACGCACTGGATCACGATAGTGGCAGTTGTGGCAGCGGCATCGCTGATTGGGTTTGTGATTTATGAACTGCGCGTGGAACATCCCGTGGTGGATCTGCGCGTTTTCAAGAACGTGACGTACTCGACGGGTGTGTTTCTAATGGCGGTGCTGGGCGTAGGCCTCTACGGCAGCCTCGTGCTGATTCCTCTGGTGCTGCAAACGGTGCTGGGCTTTCCGGCGTTTCAAGCGGGGATTGCGATGGCGCCCAGAGGCGTTGGGTCGTTTATAGCAATGCCTGCGGTAGGAATTCTGCTGGCGAAACTGGATGCACGCAAAATGCTGGGCGTTGGAATCGTGGTCTGTGCGATCACCCTCTTTCAGCTCTCTAATTTAAATACAAATGCGGGATTCTGGGATTTCTGCTGGCCACAATTCTATATGGGCCTCGCGCTCGGGTGTTTATTTGTGCCATTGACGACGATCAGCATGGACCCGATTCCGAATGAATCCATGGGCAACGCGACGAGTCTCTTCAATCTGGTGCGGAACCTCGGAGGCAGCATCGGAATTGCGGCGGTGAGCACGATTCAGACGCGGCGCGAGCAGGTGGACGTACATCAGCTTGGGGCGCACGTGAGCCGGGGAAACAGGCTAGCTTCACACATGTTCGACACGCTGCGTGGTTACTTCCTATCAAAGGGTTCGGGGCCTACAGGCGCCACGGAGCAGGCCCGCGGGGCCCTATTTGCCATGGTGCAGCACGAGGCGAGCATGATGTCGTACAACACGACATTTAGGATTCTGGCATTCTTGTTTTTGGCGATGATTCCGTTTGTGTTTTTGTTAAAGCGGCCGCGGATGAAAAAAGGCCCTGTGAGCGCGCACTGAGGGCGGAGGCAGAGGCAAAGGCGGCAGAGGAGCAGACCACGCAATCGGCCGGTTAGATTGTTCCTTGTCGTTGTGGCGATTGGATCGAGCCAACAGTCCGGGAAATTTCTGTCGTCACGCTTTTCCTTTATCCCCTCTGCTTCCCACACCTCCCGTTTTCACTCGTACCGAAGTGCAATCATGGGATCGGTGCGCATGGCGCGACGAGCGGGGAAATAGCACGCGGCTACGGCGACGGCTATGAGCACGATGGCGACTCCGACGAAGGTGAGCGGGTCGTGCGCGCTGACGCCGAAGATGATTTTCGTCATGAGGCTCGTTAGAGCGAAGGCCGCTCCTATACCAATGGCAACACCAATGAGCGCGAGTTTCGTTCCCTGGCCAAGAATGAGTCGCAGAACGTCCGATGGATGCGCACCCAGCGCGAGTCTGATCCCGATTTCGTGAGTACGCTGGCCGACGATATAAGAAATCACGCCGTAGATGCCGATCGCTGAAAGCACGAGGGCGAGCGCGGCAAACACTCCCAACAAAATCATTGAGAATTTGCGGTCCGCGAGCGAGTCAGAGATCACCTCGTCGAGCGGCTGCACACCGTACACAACCAGTTGGCTGTTGAATCTTTCGAGCGTGCTGCGGAGTCCTCCGACCACCGCAAGGGGCGAGGTGGAGGTGCGGATGAGGACGCCGACTTCGCGCGCGACCAATGGCATGAGTTGGTCGGGTATCTGCGAGATAGGGAAGTAGAACTGCGCAAGAACGGGCGAGTGACTGCCTTCGTCAAGCCCCCACTGTTTCACGTGGCCGACGACGCCAACTACTTCGGGCGTCGTGCCGATGATTTGGAGGTTGACGCGCTTGCCGATGGGATTTTCATTGCCGAAAGCGAGATGTGCGAATTCCTGGTCAATCACGATCACAGGCGTGGAATGCTGATTGTCGTCTGTGGTGAAGAAGCGTCCACGAAGAAGAGGTATCCCCATAACCTTCAGGTAATCGGGCTGAACGGAATAGAACAGCGCGTCTTTCATGTCGCTGGTGGGTTTCGGTTCACCTTCGAGCCAAAAGCCAACTTCGGAATCGCCCTCCATCGGAGTGGAACCGATCTCGAGAGAGACAGCCTGCACGCCTGGAACAGACACGAAACGGTTGTGAAGCTGCAGAAACGCGGCGCGAATCTCGTCCGGCGTGCCGCCGATGGGCAATGCGGAGGCGACGTTTAGTTGTAGTGTGCTGTGAGGATTGTAGCCGGGATTCACGCCCCAGAGCACGGCGAGGCTGCGAATCATGAGGCCTGCGCCGACGAGAAGCACAAGCGCGAGCGCCATTTCGACGATCACGAACGTGTTTTGCGTACGATGGCGCGTGCCGCTACCGCCGCGTCCGCCTTCCTTTAGCGTTTCGTGGAGATCGGGATTCGCGGTCTTCAGTGCCGGAACAAGGCCGAAGACGATCCCGACGAAAATGGATATTCCCAAGGCGAAGAGCAGGACGGTGATATTGAGGTGGATTTCGTTAGAACGCGGGAGCGCGTTGGGCAAAACGCTGAGAGCTGCGTGCGTGCCCCAGGCGGCTAACAGCAAGCCGAGTGATCCGCCGACGAGCGAGAGAAGAACGCTTTCGGTAAGCAGTTGGCGGATGACGCGGGTCTGCGCGGCGCCGAGCGCGGCGCGGATGGCGAATTCGCGCGCGCGACCTGTAGCGCGGACCAGCAGCAGGTTAGCAACATTGGCACAGGCGATTAAAAGAACGAATCCGACGGCGGCGAGCAGAACGAGCAGGAATGGGCGAATGTTGCCGACGACATCGTCGCGGAGAGATAGCATCGCGACGCCGCTGCCCTTGTCCACGTCCGGATAGGCATTTGCAAGATTGCGGGCGATCCCGTCCATGTCGCCTTGGGCCTGCGCGAGGGTGACTCCCGGGGCGAGACGGCCGACCGCGTCCATTCCCATCCCGGTGCGGCGATCACGGAAGAGCGGTGCGTCCCACTGGCCGATGGGGACGAAGACGTCCGTATTAAGATGAAAATTGCCGCTGGCGTAGTGGAAGTCACCGGGAATCACGCCGACGATCGTGTAAGCCGTGCCGTTGAGGGAGAGTGCTTTGCCGACCGCGCTGGGGGATGCGGCGAATTTGCGTTTCCAGAGCCCTTCACTGATCAGGACAACAGGCGCGGCGCCAATTTGATCTTCCTGGGGAACGAAAGAGCGGCCGACGACGGGTTTTACTCCAAGCGTTGTGAAAAAATTCGCGGAGACCATCTCGCCTTTGAGGCGCTCGGGCTCGCCGAGGCCGGTCATGTTCATGCTTTCAGAGCGAAACGCCGCGAGTCCGGAAAAAGACCGGTTGTCGCGGACCCAATCCAGAAAATTCGGATACGAGATGGAGGAACGGTTGAATGTACGCGTGTGCGTGTAAATCGCAACCAACCGGTCAGGCTGCGTGTACGGAAGCGGATTCAGCAGGACCCCGTCGACGACAGAGAAGAGCGCCGTGTTTGCGCCGATGCCGAGCGCGAGCGTAACAATCGCGATGATGGTAAAGCCGCGCGCTTTCGCCAGAATGCGGATTGCATAGCGAATGTCTTGCAGCAAGCAATTCACGCCGTACCTCGAGACGAAAGATTAGTACGAGTAGCCGTCATTCGAACAACTGTATGTACGAAATATTCGGAAAGAAAGTTCGATATGGGCGAAGCTTGTCCACGAATGGCCCGGGGGCCAGTACGACAAAGACAGAGTCAATGGAAACCCTGACCTCGCTACACATTTGCATCGATTGCCGGTGGGGCGACAGGAAGGTAGGGTGCGGAGCAAGGGAGGCCTGATGACCGATTTGAGCGTTTTGGAACTGAACTCGGATGGTTTTTGGCAAATATATGAAGCAGAGAATCCCCTGGCTGAGTTGCTGCGGAAGATTGTGACGGCCGCAACGGACGATGCGGGGGACGGCGCCCCCTTGGCATTTGAGGACAGGGAGGTATTTGAGTAGTAGCTACCAAAAAGCCGCCAAACGGAAGAGCTTCTTCCGACTGGTCGGCTTTATTTAGAATCGGTTCTTGGACACACCGAGAGTAACTGTCTCACGCGGGGATGAGCAACTGAGCAGAGCTTCGTCACGACCGGACATTCGTCACCTGCTGGGGATTGTCACCGCTGTAGTGGTTGTTGCCGCGCTTTATTTCGCACGCATTGTTTTCATTCCAGTCGCATTAGCGATTCTCGTGGCCGTCGTTTTGACGCCGCCTGTTTCGTTTTTGGAGCGGTTGCGCTTACCGCGTGCGTTCGCCATCTTTTTTGTGATAGCGGGTCTGGTGTGTACCGCAGGATTGATCGCCTGGACTGTGCTGCCGCAGTTTGTCGATTTAATGGCACAATTACCAGAGTATGAGCTAGCTATCCAGTATAAGGTGGATGCTCTCAAAGGCAAGACGAGCAGGAAACTAAGCACTGCAACTAAGTCGGTTCAATCGCTCGAACACGATCTCGCGAAAGGGGCAAACAGCACGTCCGAAGGCCAAAGCAAACAGGCTCCGCCGCCGGGCACATCACCTGAACAACCGCTTGCGGTGCAGGTAGTGAACCAGTCGAGCCCGTTGCAGGCGTTGAAGGGACTGGCGGACCCGCTTGCGACCGGAGTAGCCGTGCTCGTGTTTGCTACCTTTATGCTGGCTAGTCGCGAAGACTTGCGGAATCGCCTGATCAAGCTCACGTCAGGCGGCAGATTGACCGTGATGACGCAGGCGATGACCGAAGCCTGGAACCGCATTAACCGTTATCTCTTCATGCAGATGCTGGTTAACTCGTGCTACGGGCTGTCCATCGGTGTTTCGCTTCACTTCCTCGGCGTGCCGAAGGCCGCCCTGTTTGGATTTGCCGCCGGAGTGTTGCGTTACTTGCCTTACATCGGATGGATGATTGCCGCTGCGATGCCGACTGGACTGGCGCTTGCCGTCTTTCCGGGATGGGAACACGCAATCATCACGATTTGCGTTTTTGTCGGCTTGGAAATGATCGTTGCTAACGCCATGGAACCACTGATTTATGGAGCTCATGTCGGCATGGCGCCATTGGCGATTCTGATTGCCGCGATCTTTTGGACGCTGATTTGGGGTTTCCCCGGGCTGCTACTCTCGACGCCTATGACTGTTTGCCTGGTCGTGATTGGTCGTTACGTGCCAAGCCTTGGTTTTTTTAGCATTCTGCTTGGGAATGAGCCTGTGATGGCGCCACACGCGCAGTTCTATCAGCGGTTGCTTGCGGGCGATCAGAATGAAGCGCGGCAGATACTGGAAAACTGTTTGAAAGAGAAGAGCCTGGAAGAGCTATACGACTCGGTGGTAATCCCCGCCTTGGCACGCTCCGAACAAGACGGGCATCGGAACGAGCTCGATGAAGAGACGCGAAGTTTTATCGACAGCACAACGCGTGAACTCGCGGAGGAGATCGTCGTGGCGCACACGCAGGGTCATGAGGTGGGCGAAAGCGTCCTAGAGCTTCAACACTCAACCCAGGAAACGGTTGAGGCGTCGAAAATAGTCTGCATCCCGGCGCGCGACGAGGCAGATGAGGTGGTGGCGCTGCTGGTGTGCCAGTTGCTGGAGCGACGCGGGACCAATGCGGAGAGCCTTGCCATTGCTCCGGCAGTAGAGATGGTGGCGCAGGCTGTTGAAATACGCCCCGAGATGATATGCATTTCGGCGCTGCCGCCACTAGCGATAAAGCACACGCGCATGCTCTATGCGAGCATGCGGAGCCAAGCGCCTGACGTGCCGATCGCTGTCTGCCTTTGGAATTTCGAAGGCGACCTGCACAAGGCCGCGAGTCTGCTGCACCTCATCTCGCGAGATCGAGTTTTCACGAGCCTGCCTGAAGTATTACGTTATTTTTCCGGGCAGGAATCGGAAACCGCACCGGAACTTACCCACGAAACGCACGTTGTCTAGGATTCACGCCAAAGGTTGGCCGCTCGCTCAACTTCGCCAAACTACTGCATATCGGGCCCTCTGCCCGTTTTGCGGCCAGCACATAAATTTTTCGTTGGCACTCACAGTGAATATGTTTAGCGATGTGGTAATGTCGTGGCTGAGCGTCTGTGCGGCGGAGTAAACAACGTGACCGAGCGGCTGTATTACGGCGATTCATTCCTGCGCGAGTTTGAAGCGAGGGTTCTCTTGTGCGAGCGCGAAGGCCCGCGGTGGCGCGTGACGCTGGATCGAACTGCGTTCTATCCCACGTCGGGCGGGCAGCCTCACGACACGGGAACTCTCGACGCCGCGAAAGTGGTCGAGGTGGCGGACGCTGAAGACGGGAAGATCGTACATTACACTTCGGCGGAATTACCGGCTGGCCCTGTGACTGGAAAAATTGACTGGCCGCGGCGATTCGATCACATGCAGCAGCATACCGGCCAGCATTTGCTTTCGGCTGTTTTCATCGATCTTTTTGGATTTCACACCGTTTCATTTCATTTGGGCAAAGAGATATCGACAATCGATTTGGAGGCACCCTCAATCGTGCCGCGGCATATGGAGGAGGCCGAGCAGAGAACGAACGAGATCATTTTCGAGGATCGCCTCGTCAAGGTGCGGTATGGGACCGCCGAGGAGTTGGCTGAGGCGGGAATTCGAAAAAAGGTGGACCGCGAGGGCGTGCTGAGAGCCGTCGAGATTGATGGAATCGACCGCCAGCCCTGCGGCGGCACGCATTTGGCGCGGACCGGCCAGGCCGGGATGCTCTTTCTGAGGAAGCTTGAGCGACGGCGTGATGTATGGCGGCTGGAGTTTGTGTGCGGAATGCGCGCGTTGACGACGGCGCGGGCGGATTATGCTTCTTTGTGGCATGCGGCGACGCTTCTGAGTTGCGGCGCTTCGGACGTACCGGGCGTAATCGGCAAGACGCTCGAAGAGCGGCGCGCCACACACGGTCTCGCGAAGCGCATGGAAGGCCGGCTGGCGGAGCACGAGGCCCGGGCGCTGCTGGCGGCTGCTTCGACGGGCGCGAATGGCACGCGAGTGGTTGCTGCTGCAATGGATGATGCGACGCCGAGCTATTTGACCTTACTGGCTGCGCGATTGGTGGGTGAGGGCGGAACGGCGGTTGTCTTAGGAGAACGATCGGGCGGCCATATGGT
>JBOGMU010000085.1:0-25914 GCA_050746865.1 Candidatus Acidiferrales bacterium | reverse complement strand
CGCCAAGGCCATCAACGAAGCCGAACGCATCACGGCCGACGGCGAAGCGCTCGATCTGCGCATCGCCATCGACTACTCTTCGCGCGACGCCATTCTCCGCGCCGCCTGCTGGATGCTTTCCAGCCTCGAAGTCTCGCAACGCGAATTTGGCCGCCGCCTCGGCGAAGTCACCAATTCCGGCGGCCCGGTTCCTGACGTCGATCTCCTCATTCGCACCGGCGGCGAACGCCGCCTCAGCGATTTCCTTCTCTGGGAGTGCGCCTATGCCGAACTTTTCTTCTCTCCGCGCATGTGGCCCGATTTTCAGCCCAAAGACCTCGCCGAAGCCCTCGCCGACTTCCTCGTCCGCGACCGCCGCTTCGGCCGCGTCTCCGAACCCGTAGGCGCCGACTAGGCCTGAAATCGCTTTTTTCCGCCCAATTTCTATTCGTCCTGGACTGGCTGTCTATTTTGGCCGCGTCCTTGTAGCGAATATAAAGCGAACATGGTAAGGTACTACGTATTGCACTAAGCCTCACGACCCGTATCGCGTCGGTTTCTGGAGGAACTGATTGCCATCCACGAACGTTCAAAATAGAATCGCATGCGAAGACCTCGGGGAGGGACTGAGAATTAGCAAGAATCGCGTTACGAGCAAGAGTTCTTTACCCCGAAGACCCATTGGTGTCGATCTTTTCGCGGGTGCGGGCGGAATGAGCCTCGGCTTCGAACAAGCGGGCTTCGACGTCGCCGCAGCCGTCGAATACGATCCGATCCACTGTGCAACCCATGAGTTTAACTTTCCCCACTGCGCGTCGATCTGCCGGAGCGTGGCCGATGTTGACGGCACATACATTCGTGAGCATTCCCGTATAGGACAACACCCAGTCGATATCGTGTTTGGAGGGGCGCCATGCCAGGGCTTCAGCATGATCGGCAAGCGTGCGCTCGATGATCCCAGAAATGTACTCGTCCACCACTTCGTGCGATTAGTCCTGGATTTGAAAGCCCGTTATTTTGTCTTCGAAAATGTGCGCGGGCTGACCATTGGCTCTCATAAGAGATTTTTGGAAGAAATTATCTTGAAGTTTCGCGAGAGCGGGTATCGAGTGCTGGAAGATTACCGCGTTCTCAATGCCTCACACCATGGAGTTCCCCAGGATAGACAGAGGCTTTTTCTGATCGGGGCAAGAAAGGGATTTCCTTTACCCCAATATCCCGCAGAAACGCATGTGCCCCGCGGCAACGGCAAAGGCAATAGCAACGGAAACGGCATGGTTGACTTATTCCTTAGCCGAACGCCCTCCGTCTGGGATGCATTACGAGATCTTCCCGAAGCGGACGATTACGAAGAGCTGCTGCATCAAGACTGGGTGAAGGCAAAATTCAATAAACCCACTGAGTACAGTTCATTGATGCGCGGGAGCGTGGATGCTGAGGACTTTTCTTACAGGCGTGATTTTGACGCGCGTTTGTTGACGTCCAGCCTCCGCACGATCCACACGGATGTATCTAAAAAGAGATTCCTCGCCACTCCATCGGGCGAAACCGAACCGGTTAGCCGGTTTCTGAAATTAGATCCAGAAGGTATTTGCAACACTATTCGCGCCGGCACCGCGAGTGACCGAGGTGCCTTTACGTCGCCACGCCCCATACATCCATATTCGCCGCGATGCATCACCGTACGGGAAGCCGCTCGGCTCCATTCCTATCCCGACTGGTTCCGGTTCCACGTCACGAAATGGCACGGCTTTCGCCAGATCGGTAATTCCGTACCGCCACGGCTTGCAAGAGCGGTCGCAGCAAAGGTCTGCGAACACCTTGGGACTCCTTACAAACCCGAGCGAGCAGTCGCTCTAGGCGATCTGCGGCTGTTGTCGCTGAGAATGTCCGAAGCTGCTGAACGTTACGGTGTGCGTCCGGACGTTATCCCAAGGCGCTTGCGGGCAAGTGACGCTAAAGGACGAATGAATGTCCATTAAGACGGCCCGGGGGCCTGAAAAAAGACCTAGCCGATATTCAGCGATTATTGCCAAGATATTTAAAAACCATTACAGGAGAGGCATCTTCCAGTTTGAGTTCTCGCGAGACGAGTTTGTCGAAATTGCGCGGGAGCTGCGCATTAAGCTCCCCAAAAATCTGGGCGACAACATCTACTCGTTTCGGTTCAGAGTCGCGTTACCATCCGAGATTTCCGCAACTGCGCCGAAGGGTATGGAGTGGGGAATCGAACTAGCCGGGAGAGGACAATATCGTTTCAAGCTGGGAAAGCTGATTCGAATTGTTCCGAGCGACAATCTGCTCGCAATAAAGGTTCCAGATGCGACCCCCGAAATCATAAGTGCTTACGCGCTATCGCACGAGCAATCGCTGCTCGCAAAAGTTCGGTACAATCGGCTGATCGATATTTTTCTGGGACTCGCGACATATTCCCTACAAAATCATTTACAAACATTCGTAAAGGGGATGGGGCAGGTCGAGATCGATGAGGTATATGTCGGGCTTAGCAGGCACGGTCAGCAGTTCGTGATTCCCGTTCAGGCTAAGGGAGGCAACGACCAACTCGGCGTTACCCAGACCCGGCAGGATGTCGCATGTTGCGCTCAGAAATTCCCTAGCCTTACATGCCGCCCTATTTCCGCACAATTTATGTTCGACGATACAATCGCGCTGTTTGAGTTAGCTGCTCAAGGCGAAGACGTGAAGGTAGTCGAGGAGAAGCATTACAAGCTCGTACCTTCCGATCAAATTACCGCCGAGGATCTAAAGGTCTACGCCAAGCGTTAGAATTGAAGCGCAATGGTGGACCATGTATCCAAGCTAGTACGCTCCAAAATAATGGCGGGTATTCGATCGCGTGGCAATACGACGACCGAACTGCCATTCGAAACGATACTTCGGACGGCACGAATTAGGGGTTATCGCAAACACTGGCCCGTTGCCGGCAAACCCGATTTCGCCTGGCCCAAACGAAAAGTTGCGGTCTTTGTAGACGGGTGTTTCTGGCACGGCTGCTCGTGCAAATACCTACCGCGCAGCAACAAGGCCTTCTGGCGCAAAAAAATAGAAACAAATACGAGACGCGATAGGCGCGTCTCTCGCGAACTTCGAGGTAAAGGCTGGACCGTAATCCGAGTCAAAGAGTGTGCTCTTCGGAAGAAATCCACGCTCGCACGAATCATGAAAATCCTGGATCGCCCATAACGTCGCCATTCCCAAATCGGGAAAATCGGTTCTAGTACCCATAAAATGATTGACTTTTAAGTACACAAATGGTATTCTTGTGTTTGAGGTGTCACAATGAACGAGCCGTATCAACCTAGCCGCCCGGTCCCACCGGGATATAGAGAAGTGCAATGCATCTACGTCGGCAAAGAACCACAATCTGCCCAGCAAACCTCTTCGAATCAACAGTCTGATCAGCAAAGAGACAAAACCCAGCGAGCGCTGGTGCCCCGCGCTGAAAAACCAGTCATTCGAAAAGCGGGAGAAACGAACGAAGCTTTCCTCAGGCGGCACAGCCGCAAATGCCAGGTCTGCCACCATCCTGATCGCGACGCCATCGAAGGCGCCTTCATCATGTGGCGCAGGCCCAAAGGCATAGCGGAGGTTTACCGCCTCAGAGGCGATTCGCTCTACCGCCACGCCGTCGCCTTCGACCTCTTCTCCCGCCGCCGCAATAACTTCCGCACCGTCCTGGAAAACATCATGGAGCGTGGCGTCGAAACCGAAATCAGCGGCGAGACAATCCTCGGAGCCGTCAAAGCCTACGCCTGCCTCGACGACAACAACAGGTGGATTGAACCCACATCCAACGTGGTCTTCTCCAAGAGCCGGGACGAGATGAGGGACGCAACTCCTACGATAGATGTAGTAGCTAGCTTGGAAGAGGCTTCACGAATCGCGAATTACGAGTCACAAGTCACGGTTTCTAATCGCAACTCCGAAGAATTAAAAATCGGCGTAACTCACTGAAAACAAACGAAGGGGAGCAGTTCTAATCGCAATTGCTAGAGGGGGAAAGCGAAACAGGCGAAAGTAAAAACAAAAAGCCCGGCGAGGCCTTGGACTCGCCGGGCGCTTACGTTGGAAGGAAACCGATGTTGGTTATTGCGGATCGCCTTGCGACTGCTTTTGCGACGCAGGCACTTGCTTCGCGGCGACGTCAGCCTGCGAGGGCGAAGCGTTCACGTCGGTGCCGGGCCGCTGATAGCGCGAGAGGTACGGCTCAAACGGCGTGACCTGGAACGGCATCTTTTCGCGCGCGGATATCAGCGTAACAGGTTTCGGCTTGAGCAGCGAGATCGAATCGTCCCACGGATCGAGCTTGATGCGCGAACCGATGGGAAGAGCGGCGATCTGGTCGAGATTGTCCGGCTTGAGCGCGGGCGCGCTGGCAACGAGCGTATCGAATGCAGCCACGCGATTGCCGAGGCGCGGGTCGATCAGAGCGGGCAGAGCCTTCGATTCAGAGTCAAGCTGCTTGAGGAAAAGGCCGGCGCTGCCGAGCTTGTCTTTGTAAATGGAATTCTTCAGCAGGGCCACGGCCTTCTCAGCCGCTTTCTGCATATCGCCGGGCGTATCTTCAAACGAGAAGTGGTTGAGCGCTTCGACGGTAGAGACGTTGGTCGTATCGTTGAAACCCCACTGATCGGTGGAGGGCTTGGTCACCATGATGTCCGCGAGTTCCTGAGCGAGAACGGTGGCGAGGCTGCCATCGTCCGGAAGCGCATCGAGCAAACCGCGGCTAACTACGATCGTGTGGCCAACCTCGAAAGCCTCGAGCGTGCCGGTGAGCAGAACGCGGCAGTGAACTTCAGGCTCGATGTCGAGATTGTTCCCGACTTCGATGTTGTTCACGTAGGCCTCGAGAACCTTATCAACGGGACCTGGCGCTGCGAGCAAACCGTCGCGCTGAAGGCGGTCGAGAACGTTGGTTTCAGCCTGATGCTGCCATTCGCGTTCGGCTTCGATAGGCGAGCGGTCGGTCTGCGAATCAGTCTGTCCCTGAATGGCGCCGGGCGCTTCAACGGTAAGCTCGGTTAGTTCCTGTTGATGGCTGGCGTTCTTCAGGTCGTAGCCCCAGAGGCGCGTTTGCGACTTGAAGCGGATATGGTTGCCGAGAATGTCGCGCTGATTGGACTCCTGGCTGAAGACGTAAGCGGGGAGCCAGAGGCCGGGCTGCATATTCATGCGCCAGCTATCGAAGTGAAGGTTGTAGCCGTTGATGCCCTGGATTGGCGTGAATACGCCGTTGAAGCGGACAACCGTGAAATTCTGATCTTCGGCCCAGATGCGGCCCTTGAAGCGGCCGCGTCCGGACTTGGGAAGCGGCGTCACGTCAAAGACGAGGCAGCGCACGCTACCGAGAAATTCGGTGCGGACGTAATCAAACTGATAGTGCTGCCGATCGAAACCATTCGTATCGACGTAGATCATCTGCAGGAAGCCGGCGGGCACGTAATCCGAAGTGAAGTAGCCGCTAAGGTGCGCAAGCGGATTGAACTGGTCGAGCACTCCGCCTTTTTTGTTGTCGCTGAGCATGGAATTATCTAGAACGCCACTCGCGAGGTTGGCCTGCCCAAGATAATAGTGATCTTTCACCGGGACGGCACCCATGTCCGCGTCGGGTTTCATGTCCTGAATATAGGTCTCAATAATCGGCGTGTAGTGCCGGACCGTTGCGATTTCGTCGCGCTCGCGCGCAATGATGCGGTCGATCGCCTGATTAACGGTGGTCACCTGTCCGCTAGCGGAGCCGGATGACTGGCTTTGAGTCTGACTCTGGTCCGCGGCAGGCGCTTGCGTCTGCGGCTGGTCGGCCGCAGGTGCTTGTGCTTGTGCCGCAGCAGTGGCTGCGAGTGCGCCAACCAGAATGAGAGTTGAAGATAGGCTTCTCCAGATACGCATAACCCCTATTCCCCTTTCAATACGCCAGTTCGCATTTCATGCGAACATTTGCCGTCGTGTCGACGGGCTGCCCGTCGTTGCTGGCCGGATGGAAGCGGATCTGGCGCGCGGCCGATTCAGCCGCCTCATCCAAACCATACCCCAATCCCTGAACGACGTGCACAACCCTAACTTCCCCCGATGCCGAAAAAACAACCTGAAGAACAACGTCGCCTTCAATTTTCTTTTCGCGTGCTTCTTGCGGATACTGCGGTTTTGGAACGAATACAATTTCCATCGGCTTGTAACGGTCCGTGGGAGCCGAGGTCTGCTTCACGCCGGCCCCAGTGGTAACAGCGCCGAAGCCACCTTGCTCAATCGTACCGTGGCCTGAGGACGGACCACCTTTGGCAACTTGGTTGCCGAAACCGGTGCTGGCGACAATTCCTTTGGAACCCTTTGCGCCACCGGTGCCGTTCCCTTGGCCGGGGCCCGCAGGTAAATCGAATGCGCCCGCCGCGTTCATGTTTGGCGCACGGGTCGTATTGTGGTTATCGGCTACGCTCTCGGGATCACCGAAACCGCCGGTCTGAACGAGTTCGCGCGGCTTTTTGACAGTTGGAACCGCTGAACTGCCGAGAATCTGATCGGGAATCTTTTTCGCCGTGTCGATTGTCGGCGCGTTGTCCTTCCGCTCAATCGCCTGTTTCTTAATGGGAGACGAAATGACCGGATCGTAGAGCTTAGGCTTGGGAACTTCCATCGCCACTTCCACCGGCTTCGGTTTTGGAGGAGCCTTTATGGCAACCTTTTTAACTACTTTAACTACCGGCTTCGGCTGGGGTTGCCAAGGCTTGATGAGGGGCATGGCAATGGGCGTTGCAAAATCTTTGGCCGCCACCACGAGCGTGTGCGGCATAAAAAACGGAATGATAAGGACAGCTGCCAACGTGAGGCATTCAATGCCAAAGCCTGCCCCAAACGCGCGCGCGCGAGAGGGACCTTCAGGAAGAATGGCCTCGGAGAATACGGCTCTATTGTTCGGTTTTGGCGACATCTTTACCCCACTGTCCGGTTAATTGTGCGCAGAGAAGACGGGGGCGCACAGTATTTTAGTACTAGACAACAGGGCTGGACTGAATAGAACCGAAGTACCATTCTACACCTGAGTGTTGAACTCGCCAACTTCCCTAAAGTTGCGGCCAAGGTGGCCGTGGAAAGTACCATACGCCCCCTACAATAAACATGTGAATACAGCAAAGTTACCAAAGCCTCGAAGTAAAAGGACCCAATCAGAAGAGCAGAAAGACCCGCGCTTCGATGGGATTTTGAAACAAATTTCGGTTGGGCGGGAGGGATGAGCCTAACCGAGCAAGAGATTGGGATGCAGCCGTGGCCAGGTTGGCTGCATCCCGATTTAAGTCCTTTTGCTGCTTACTGCTGCGGTTGAACGACTACGTATTCCGTTCCGCCCGCTTGCGAGTTGTAAACGAGCAGCAGCATCGGTTGGCTGGCTGCACTTGCCACCGCCTGACGATACGAGTCAACGCTCGTGACGGGCTTATGGTTCACTTCCTCGATCACATCCCCCCGGTTGAGATTCGCCGCGGCCGCAGCACTGTCAGGATCGACGGACGTGATGACAACTCCGTGTGTTCCCGTGGGCAGCTTTAGCTGAGCGCTTAGGTCGGACGTCAAGGACTGGACTTGGACGCCCTTCAGGCCGCCACTCGTGCTCTGGTTGCCTTGCGTCGGGGCGTTGTTGTTCGCTGTCTCGGCCGGGTACTCAGCCAAGGTCAGATCGGTGTCAAAGGTTTTGCCTTCGCGGAAGACTTCAAGCTTTACCGTTGTGCCGGGTTGCGTTTGCGAAATGCGAAGGCGGAGCTCATTGTTGGTGGCAACGGACTGGCCGTTGACCTTGAGGATAATGTCGCCACTCTTGAGACCAGCTTTTGACGCAGGAGTATTCGGTTCCACACCCGCGACCAATGCTCCACCAGGCTGGCTGAGGCCAAATTGCTTTGCAAGAGCAGAGTCAATATCCGTGGGATTCAGTTGCACACCGATGAACCCTCGCTGAACCTTGCCATGAGCGACGAGTTGTTCCATGACGCTGTGCGCCATGTTGATCGGAATCGCGAAACCGATTCCCTCGTTGCCGCCCTGACCCCCAAAGCCCTCGCCATTGGACAAAATTGCGGTGTTGATGCCGACAAGGCTTCCATGCAGGTTCACCAGCGCGCCGCCCGAATTACCGGGATTGATCGACGCATCCGTTTGAATGAAGTCCTCATAGTTCTCAATACCGAGTCCGCTGCGGCCGGTTGCGCTGACGATACCCATCGTGGCCGTTTCGCCGATGCCATATGGATCGCCAACGGCGAGTACGATGTCGCCAACATTCAAGTCGGTCGAGTCGCCGAATTTCATCGTGGGAAGACCGGTAGCGTTGATCTTGAGCACGGCGATGTCGGTGTTCGAGTCGGTTCCTACGACTTTCGCGGTGAATTCGCGCTTATCGGAGAGACCAACTTTAATATCGGTTGCGCCATCCACGACGTGATTGTTCGTCAAAATGGTGCCGTCTGTGGTGATGATTACGCCGGAGCCGAGGCTCTCTTCGCGCTGGCGCTGCGGCATCATCTGGCCGCCGCCCTGACCGCCCTGATCACCGAAGAACTGCTGAAAAAATGGATCGTTGAAGAATGGGAGAGTCTGCTGGCGCGATTTCACAACTTTCGAAGAATGGATGTTGACGACGGCCGGCAAAACGCCCTTTAAAACCGAAGCAAAACCATTTGACAAGCTGCTTAGCGGAACAGGTGTCGCATTGTGCTCGACGGTTACCGGCAAACTCTCGGCGCCGACAATCTCGTGCCCTGTCCAATGACGAAGTCCTGAGGCAAGAAAAACGCCTCCTATCAAAGCCGCTACGACCACAGCTGTGGCCACCCAGCGGCGAACGTGAATCTCACCACCATTCATGGCTGCCTCTCCTTTGTATCGTCCTGTTCCGATCTTATTAGCGATCACTCGTGATTGCGCGACCTATAAGGCCGACCCTGCCTGCGCGACCGCAGCCAGGTTTATGAACTATTGGACGCGGCACACAGAAATATGTATCGCAGGGCGATCAGGGGAGGCCTGCCTAGCCGGCAGGCGGCACAGGTCCGATCCCGGGAGGAATTCCCTTTTGCAAGAACGAAGGTTCCGGGCAGAACCAAAAAACCGTTGCGTCCGGCCCTTGCGAATAGCGCCCCAAGCCGGTCGCCCATGATTTCAGTATACTCCACTTTTTCGTTCTAGATTTCCGCGTGCGTGGCGAGCGTCGAAGCGTGGAACTCCGTCCATTTTTTCTGCGCTGTCTCGATCGAACGTGCAATGCGAGACGTGGATTTTTCCGTACTGAAAAGCTCAGTGACGGTTTTTTGCGCTTCAGCCCCAAGACGCATGGCGAGATCGCTATCCCTAATCAATTGCCATGCGAACATGCGGAGTTCGGCAGGATCATCAGAAGGGAATCCGTTGACGCCGTTACGAATGGGAGAAGTGGGGTGACAGTTTCCCAGAACAGGCAAACCCGCCGCCATGGCCTCAAGCGTGGCCATATTGTAGCCGTCTTCCAACAACGGTTCGGCGGTATGAACAAAGAAGCGATGCCGCCTGAAAATTTCTTTTAAGTCGTTCCAATCGCGCGCCGGATTTACGCCGGCCATGTCGTCATTACGTACGTCCGACCAGAGTTAGAGGCAGTCCTGCAAATGTCTTCTCGTGAAAATCCCACTTCAGCGTGCGTAGTTTGCGACGAATCTGATTCGCCACGCGCAACCCTCGGGCGAAGTCTCCCGAATGCGGCGGATAACCGGCGGGATCCGCGGAGAGCGGAACGACATCTTCATCGAGTCCCCACGAACGCCCTTTCAAACGCGAAATCGCTATGACATGGGCACCGGTCATGCGCACATATTGCGAAACCGCGCGGCGCAGATCGTCGGGCGGTGTCGTCGTTTGCTGATCGAGAATCATGCCGCCGAGTGTGCCGTGGATGACTAGCATGCGCGGGCCTGCGAGCGATTTCACGTCGAGTAGGTCGCTGCGGTTATGAGCGATGATGCAATCGTATTGCTCGCGCGCCGCGAGAACATCCGACAATCGAATGCAGCGTCCGTTTGAGGGTACGGGACGCATTGACCTGTCCCAGTCGCTTGTGCCGCGGCCCGGCAGGCCGACGACGATGATATCCAATGGGCGATCGAGTGCGCGAAGCTGATACACCCAGGCTTCATGGCAATCAAAAACCAGAAGACGCCCATTCGATCGCAGTTCGTTCATGTAAACGCACAGCAGAAATTGGCAAAGATGCGAACTAGTCGAAGGGAGAAAGGGGTTGCGCCGGTTGGCGCGGAGGGAAACCCGACGAATCGACCATAGCACGGGTTTCCGTACGAACGTGGAATTCGGAAACGGGTTTTAAATTAGATTACGAGTTCAAGCGCCGGATTAATTCCTGAAGGCGAGCTCTATCGGCAACACCCATCTGCGTGAACTCCACACCCATTCCTTTGCCGGCATTGGAATAGCGCACGATTCCTTCAATGCGCATCTCACCCTCAGGGAGCGAAAATAAAAGCTGAATTGGCGAGCCCTCCGACAGAGGAGTATTTGTCGAAATAAATACTCCTCCTGCGCTGAGATCGCGAACACGCGAGACAACTGGCGCTCCGTCCGTGCGCCACGCAACCCAAACGCCTTTTACAATTTCGATGCGTGGATTGCGGCGATTCTCGGCCCCTTGTCGTTTCGTTCGCATCTAAGTGATGCGGCTCCTAAGCGCCGTGTCTTACGGATTCTTTGCGTCAGCTTCGTTGCAATGTCTGCTTTACGATGAGTGAAATATAGCTGCAATTGCACCTTATCGTAAAGAATGCGGCTGACAGAACGGGCACTTCAAGAACGCGCGCGACTAGTACCTTCGTAACATTGACCGGATCGAGACCAAACCTTACCTTCACTAGCGACAAATTCGGAAAGCTCTGGTGAAAGCGAGTCACGGCCAGAGGGAGCGGGGGTGTGTACTTATACGACACACTCCAGCGTTTTTCCCTCTTGACTGGCACTAAACCGCTATAGACTCCCTGCGACGGCCAACCCGTCTCAGAGGGGTCTATGAACAAGTGGTCTGTTTCCTTCGGTTTAGCGCTGTTAGTGTTGACTAGCTCCGTGGCTTTGAAAACGGCTTCGTTGCCGGTGCCTCCGCCGCACGGCATAGTGGCTTCGTTGCCGGTTCCGCCGCCGCACGGCATAGTGGCATCGTTGCCGGTGCCGCCACCGCATGGCTTGCGGTAACTAGCATCGGGACCGCCAGAGCTTCAGAACGGACATAACTAGGGTGTCTGGCGCGTTCCAGTATATTGTTTCACTGATAGGTTTCCTCGCGGAAATCGCAGTGGTGGTTTGCGTCTGCAAGCCGAAGAATTTCAGGCGCTACCTCCCTCTCGGCTTCTACATGTTGTGTGGGGCCGTCGCTACTGGTGTGCTTTATTTCTCCCTCGTAAGGTTCGGATCCGACTCCGCAACGTACCGCTTTCTTTATTTCTATTCAGACAGCACCATGATGCTGGCGGTCTATTGGGTCATCATACGCTTCTATTTGCAGGTCTTTCAGGAGATGGGAATCGGCGGCTACATTCGCCGAACCGCGGTCTTTTTGCTGGGCTGTACTGCCTTATTTTCCTACGGCGTCGTTCACGAAAATCGCTACCATTTGACGACGCGATTCGCCGTAGAGCTTTGCCAGAACTTGTATTTCGTCGGAGTGGTCCTTATTTATCTATTGTGGGGCGCAGTCATCAAGCTGAAGGAGACGCGGAGCCGTTTGGCGCAGTTCGTCTTAGCGCTAGGAGTCTATTTCAGCGCCACCGCCGCCGCCTTCGCGCTCAGAACGCTCTTCCCCGGTCTCGAGGACAATTTGATTTTGGAGTGGATACCGTCGGTGATGGGATTGTGGTTACCAGTCGCGTGGACGTATACGTTCGTCAAAGTTCCCGAAGAGAGCCGGATCGCGCCGGCGCTTTTGGAAGCAAAGGCGGCCGCATGATCGCTTCTCTGATCTGTGTGATTTCCGTAGTTGCGCTGTTTCAACTAATGGCTGCATATTGCCGTTCGATCCTGGCATCGAGCCACCGCGTGGAGCTTTCAGAACGCGTCCGCGAAGTTGGCGGGTTCCGAGGCGATAGCGTGGGCGTGGGCGATTTTGGCCGCTTGCTACAACTTGTGCGACTCTGCCCGCAGCGGGCTGACGACCAGTCGGACATTCGCGCCGTCGGCGCCTATTACAGCGCTCTGCGCATCTTGAATCGTGCGAGTGGCGCTTTCGTCCCCCGCATCGCAGCATGGGCCAACCGCGAATGCGAGAAGTGCTCGTATTTTGCGGCCGTAGCTCTGGACCGCCGCATTTCTTACAGCCGCGATCTTTTCTTCCAGCAGCTGGGTAGCCGCGCGTAAAAAATTTCCGTCCTTCCCCTTTATGTGAGAACTCGTGCCACCCGGGACCGCGCTTTGCGCGGCTCCGGGTGGCATAATACTCATCACAGATGAAACCCAACCTGGCGCAAATTCTAGTGCGGACCATCGATTCGTCGGGCATGATCGCGCCCGGCGATCGCATCGGCGTAGCCGTATCTGGAGGTGCAGATTCCGTAGCGTTGCTGAATCTATTGGATGCGGCTCGCTCTCAATTGGGGATCGCGCTAACCGTGCTGCATTTCGATCACGGCCTCCGGGAGGAGTCTGCGGAAGACGCGAGGTTCGTCGAGAGTCTGGCGCGATCGCGCAGACTCGCTTTCATTGGCGAACGGGCACGCGTTGCTGAAGTCGCTGCGCGCGAAAAGCGAAATGTGGAGGATGCGGCGCGGCAAATGCGTTACGAATTCTTCGCTCGTGTTGTTCGGCAAGGTCAAGCGACGAAGATCGCCGTGGCACATACGATGGACGATCAGGCAGAAACCGTTGTCGCACGATTATTACGGGGCACGGGACCGTCCGGATTAGCAGGGATTTATCCGAGCGTCGGAGCAGTGGTACGGCCGCTTCTTGGAATTCGCCGCTGCGTCTTGCGGGACTATTTGCGCCAAATCAAACAGGAATGGCGCGAGGACAGGACAAATCTGGACACGACGCGGCAGCGCGCGCGAATTCGCGCGAGATTATTGCCTCTGCTGGAGGAGGATTTTTCAGACCGCGCCGTCGAGCATTTGGCAAAGCTTGCGAAATTGTCGCGTGAAGAAGGCAAGTTCTGGGCTGCCCTGATTGAGGACCGCTTCTCCGCGCTCGCAACGAGCAAGGAGGCGGCGGTGTCTATTTCAGTGGCGAAGCTGCTTTCTCCTTTTGTGTTTGGCCTGCAAGCAACATTGCACGATGACGAGGCTCAGAGGTGCCTTACCGAACGGCTGGTGAGGCGTCTATATCAGGAAGCCGTGGGAGGCCTGCGTGAGCTGACGTTGGCACATGTGGAGCAGGTGATTGCTCTCGCGCAAAGTCCAGCGGGTGGCAAGCGAGTGCAGTTACCAGGTGCTGTGACGGCGGAGCGGAGTTTCAGCAAACTGATTTTCTCGCGAAATGCCGCATCCGGAAGGCGGGTGCGCGGGAACGAAACGCAATCTCCTATTCGTGCGTACCAATATTCGATCCAGTTAAGCGATTGCGGGCCAATTAATGTTTCCGTTCCCGAAATTGGCACCTGCTTCCGGCTGAAAGTGATTGACTGGCCTCTGCCGGAGCGCGAAACTACACTGTGGCGGAGTATCTTGGATCTTGATTCTTTGCGCGGGCCTTTAGTGCTCCGCAGTTGGCACGCCGGAGACGGCTACCGGCCTCGCGGACGGCACAAGAAGCAGAAATTGAAAGAGATGCTTCTTGCGGCTCGCATAGAAGCGCGCGACCGTGCAGGATGGCCGGTGCTTGTGAGCGGTGACGAGATAGTTTGGGCAAGAAGCATGGACGCCGCGGAAGGGTTTTGCGCTCGAGAAGGAACGCGGGCGGGGGTTTTGATCGAAGAATGCAAGCTTTGAGGTGACGATGAAGGTCGCCTTCTCCCAGCAACAGCTTGCCAATCGCGTGAGCGCATTAGGGCGCGCGATTTCAAAAGATTACGCCGGTCGCACGCTTGACGTCGTGATCGTCCTCGAGGGTTCGTTTCTCTTTGCGGCCGACTTGGTACGAAGGATTTCCCGGCCTGTCGTGTGCCACTTCGTCCGATCGGAAGTTCGCGATGTGCGGGCGCAAGGGCACGAGTTGCGAGAAATATTTTTCAGCGCGGCTCCGGCATTGAAGGGGCGTGACGTGCTGGTGGTGGACGCGGTGCTGAACACGGGCGTGACACAGGACTTTCTGCTGAGGCGCCTCGAGGAAGGTCTGCCGCGTACTTTGAGGCTCGCCGTTTTGTTCGATAGACCGCAAGCGCGGAGGGTCAACCTGCAGCCTGAATACAGTGGGTTTGCTGCAGCATCTAAGGAGTGGGTGGGATACGGGCTGGTCGGTCGGGACGGAACAGGACGCAATCTTCCGTTTGTTACGACCGAGGCGCCTCAAGCAGCTGTGAGGCGTTCAGCCAATGGTCGTCACAGGGTATCCAGAGGGCGAGGTAAGCCGTGAATTCAGCCGTTCGTAATATTTTATTTTGGGTCCTAATGATCTTGTTGGCTGTGGTTCTGTGGCAGATGGCCTCCCGTGGAGGACAGTCCGGGCATGAAGATCAGCCGACTTATTCGGTATTCCTCTCGAAACTGGATGGCGGGCAAGTCAAGGATGTCACGATAAATCTCTCGCAGAATAGCGCCGATCTTGAGGGCGTCTACAAGGATTCGACCAAGTTCCGCAATGTGACGGTCGCGAACTCGGTTATTCCAGATATTACGAAGAGCCTACAGGACAAGGGCGTTCCTTACGAATACAAAGAGGTAAGCAACGGGAACTGGATTAACTTCCTCGTCGGCGTTGCGCCGATCATCCTGCTCGTGGCGCTGTGGATTTTCATGATGCGGCAGATGCAAGCTGGTGGAAACAAGGCGCTCAGCTTCGGGAAATCCCGCGCACGCTTGCTAACGGCGCAACAGAAGAAGGCTACGTTCAAAGATGTTGCCGGCATTGATGAGGCGAAGGAAGAACTGTACGAGATTATCGATTTCCTAAAGGATCCGCAGAAATTCCAGAAACTCGGCGGACGCATTCCCAAGGGCGTATTGCTTGTCGGGCCTCCAGGCACCGGAAAGACGTTGCTTGCCCGCGCGATCGCAGGCGAGGCAAATGTGCCGTTTTTCTCGATCTCGGGCTCGGACTTCGTTGAGATGTTTGTCGGCGTGGGAGCGAGCCGGGTACGCGACCTGTTCGAGCAAGGCAAGAAGAATGCACCCTGCATCATCTTCATTGATGAAATCGACGCGGTGGGTCGTCATCGCGGCGCCGGGCTTGGTGGCGGCCACGACGAGCGGGAACAGACGCTGAACGCGCTGCTCGTCGAAATGGACGGTTTCGAATCGAACGAAGGCGTCATCCTGATTGCAGCCACAAACCGGCCGGATGTTCTCGATCCTGCGCTTCTGCGGCCCGGTCGTTTCGACCGGCGCGTCGTGGTGCCGCGGCCTGACGTCAAGGGTCGCGAGGAAATCTTGCGGGTACACACGCGCAAAGTGCCTCTCACAGACGACGTTGATCTCTCGGTAATCGCTCGCGGGACGCCGGGTTTCTCGGGCGCCGACGTGGCGAACCTAGTAAACGAAGCTGCCCTGTGGGCGGCGCGCCAGAACCGCAAGTTCGTCTCCATGGCAGATTTCGAAACGTCGAAGGACAAGGTGCTGATGGGTGTCGAGCGGCGTTCGATGATTCTGTCGGACGAGGAAAAGAAAAACACCGCCTATCACGAGGCCGGTCACGCACTTGTCGCTGCAATGACGCCAGGCACCGATCCCCTGCACAAGGTGACCATCATTCCGCGCGGCATGGCGCTGGGCGTCACGATGCAACTGCCGATTGACGACAAGCACACGTACGCGAAAGACTTCCTCGAATCGCAGCTTGCCGTCCTGATGGGCGGCCGCGCCGCGGAGGAGATCTTCCTGCACCACATCACGACGGGCGCAGGCAATGACATCGAGCGCGCCACCGAAATTGCGCGCCAGATGGTCTGCGAATGGGGCATGAGCCCGCTGGGTCCGTTGACGTTCGGGAAGAAGGAAGAGCAGATTTTCCTAGGCCGCGAAATTGCGCAGCACCGCGACTACTCCGAAGATACCGCGATCAAGATCGACGCCGAGGTCCGCAGCATCATCAATGTCGGCTATTCGAAGGCGCGCAATGTTCTGGAAACGAATCGCGATGCCCTCGAACGGGTTGCGCATGGTTTGCTCGAGCGCGAAGTGCTCGACGCGACCGAGCTAAAGTTGCTCATCGAAGGCAAGCCGTTGCCGGAGAAGCCACCACCACCGCCGCCCTCAGCGCCGCCAGTGCCCAGCAAGGAACCAAGCCTCACGCTGCGGCCCGAGCCTCGACCGCTGCCGGGTTTGGCAAAAGGCGAAAAACCCGCCCCGGCTTAGAAGCAACTCCGAAGCATGCAGCGAGGGCGCCGCATATCTCATGGTGCGGCGCCCTTTTCGTTTTCTTGCATAACTCCGCGTCTCAGTTGTATGAAAAGAGCGACGAGCCTAAAATACGGCCATGGCGAAAAAAGTCCCGGACACTTTTGAGATTGAATGCCCCTGCTGCCATGGCAAGCTGCTCGTGGATCGGCAATTGGGCGTCGTCCTCAACCATACCGCACCAGTAAGGCCACCTTCCGTCGACTTCGACGATACAGCGCGCCTGTTGCGCGAGCAAGCGGATGCGGTTGAAGCGAAGTTTCGGGCGTCCGTGGAAGCGGAACGCACTAAAGAAGATGTCCTCGCGCGTAAATTCGCCGAGGGATTGAAGAAAGCGAAAGACGCGCCCATCGAAAAGCCGTTGCGCGATTTCGACCTCGATTAGACAGCTTAAATTTCTGCAAAATTCCTCTCTTCTCGATTCCTGCGCGGTCGTGGTTCAATGCCTGCGTGACACCTAGCTATCGAAAGCGGTTGAGCGGCCGCAAGTCCCAAAACAATCTGACGAGCGCCTGCCCGCGGAAGCGCTTTATCCTCAATTTGCCGTCACGCACCCTCGTGCTTGGCGATCGCACGCTGATCATGGGCGTGCTCAACATCACTCCCGATAGCTTTTCCGATGGCGGACATTTTTTTGATCCGCAGGCGGCAATCGCACACACCCTTCAGATGGAGCAAGCGGGCGCGGATTTGATCGATGTCGGCGGCGAATCCACCCGTCCCGGCTCTGAAGGCGTGTCGGCAGAAGAAGAGGTGCGACGCATACTGCCAGTGCTTGAGGGTCTGCGCGGTAAATTGAAAATTCCTATTTCCATCGACACAACGAAATCACAAGTCGCCGAGGCGGCGGTACAAGCAGGGGCAGAGATCCTGAACGATGTAACAGGGCTTCGCGCCGATCCTGGGATTGCCCATGTGGCGAGGCGGCATAAGCTGCCGCTTATCATGATGCACATGCGGGGCGATCCGCGGACGATGCACAAGGGACCATTTGCGCGGAATGTGATGAAGGACGTGATCGCGGGATTCAAGCGCTCCATTGAGGTGGCTCGCAAGGCGCGCGTGCCAAAATCGCAGATCGTTCTCGATCCGGGCCTGGGATTTGGGAAGAGCCACGAACAGAACTACGAATTGATCGCGCGCATACCGGAGCTTGCCGCGCTCGGATTTCCGCTTCTCATTGGAGCATCAAGGAAAAGCTTTGTGGGTAAGGCGTTGGGCGGCGCAGCGAAAGGCGAGCGAGCGTGGGGCACGGCCGCAACTGTGGCGGCGGCAGCTTTAGGAGGAGCACATATAGTTCGCGTGCATGATGTCGGGCAGATGGTGCAAGTGGCACGCGTGGCGGATGCCATCGTAAATCGCGGTCGAATGCCGGAGAAGGCATCGCGATGAACTCGTCTTCGAACCCTCGGGATCGGATGTCCTTCCGCGGTGGCCTTGCCTTTTTCGCGGGTTTTTCCGCGTGGACTTTTGACGCCTTCGATTTTTTTATCCTCACGTACGTCATTCCGCGCGTAGCGCATGACTTTCACCGCTCTCTGGCGGACATCACCGCAACGCTCACGGCCAGCCTGCTGATGCGGCCGGTGGGCGCATTCGTCTTTGGTTTGATGGCGGATAGGTGGGGACGCCGCATCCCCTTGATGCTGGACATCGCGTTTTATTCGGTCATAGAGGTTCTTTCTGGGTTTGCACCGAGCTATCGAGCTTTTTATCTTCTGCGGCTGCTTTACGGCATTGGCATGGGCGGCGCCTGGGGTGTGGGCGCTTCGCTCGGCATGGAATCTGTCCCCGCGAAATGGCGTGGCATTCTTTCGGGAGTTTTACAGGAAGGCTATGCGATTGGAAATTTGCTTGCGGCAGTCGCCTTTTGGACGGTCTATCCGCATTGGGGCTGGCGTCCGATGTTCTTCATCGGTGTCATTCCTGCTCTTCTCACGCTAGTCGCATTGTTTGGAGTGGAGGAGAGCGATGCTTGGAAGGCGGTCGCTGCGCAGAAGAAAGGTTGGGGAGAATACTTCAAGGTCATCGCTGAAAACTGGAAGCGGTTTGCATATCTTGTCGTGCTGATGGCGATGATGAACTTCATGTCTCATGGCACGCAGGATCTTTATCCCACGTTCCTCCAAGTGGAGCGGCATTTTGATACGCAGACTACGGCCATCGTCAGTGTTCTCTCCATGGTCGGGGCAATTGTTGGTGGCGTTCTGGTGGGACTATATTCGGATCGCTCAGGCAGGCGGCGTGCGATGGCGATCGCGACGGTACTCGCGATATTCCTGATCCCGCTTTGGATTTTTGCGCCCAACGTAGCCCTTATTTCGCTCGGCGCGTTCCTCATTCAATTCATGGTGCAAGGAGCCTGGGGCGTAATTCCGGCGCACATCACGGAATTGTCACCCGGGGCGGCGCGCGCGTTTCTGCCCGGTTTTGCTTACCAGATCGGGGTATTAATCGCCGCAAAGACGCCGCACTTTCAAGCCGCCACGGCAACTCGCTTCGGCTATGCGCCGACGATGGCTGTGTTTGCAGCGGCAGTTTTTGTGATTGGCGCAATCGTCATTGCCGCCGGCCCTGAAGCTCATAGGAAGGCGTTTTGAACCGATGAGGAATGTAGATGTAACCGCTCAAGTCAGTATCGCATCAACCTGCAAATAAGCTCCTCGCCGAGCCAAACTGAAACAGGTAAAATGGAGATTCGAGCCTGAGGAGGTCTTATGACTGCGACGACAGCAACGGCACCTTCCGCATCTACCATCGACGCCATCAAGGAAAGGGCCAAGCGTCTGAGCATTCTCTCCATGATGTCGACTACTGCCGCGGGCTCGGGCCACCCTACATCCTGCATGTCTGCGGCGGAGCTGATCGCGGGCACGTTTTTCTACGCAATGAAGTTTGATCCGAAGAATCCCAATTCTCCCAATGGCGACCGCTTCGTGCTCTCAAAAGGACACGCCGCGCCGGTTCTCTACGCCGCCTTGGCCGAAGCAGGTGTTTTCCCGGAATCTCGCGTGATGACTCTGCGGCAATTTTCTAGCGAATTAGAAGGGCATCCCACACCGCGCATACCGGGAATCGATGCGGCCACGGGCTCCCTTGGGCAGGGTCTTTCCGTCGGCGCAGGCCTGGCCATTGGCGCGCGCATGGATAAGAGCCCGACGCGCGTTTACGTCCTCATGGGGGATGGCGAGATGGCCGAAGGCCAAATCTGGGAGGCTGCGGCATTCGCCGGCCATTACAAGCTCGACAACCTGACCGCGATTGCGGATGTGAATGCGCTCGGTCAAAGCGAACCGACGATGTATCGGCACGATATCGAGATTTACCGCAAGAAATTCGAGGCGGAAGGCTGGGAAACGCAAGTAATCGATGGTCATGACGTTACTGCCGTCCTTACTGCACTTGATCAGGCCAAAAGCACTAAGGGCAAACCGCAGGCGATTCTGGCGCGGACGATCAAAGGCCACGGAGTGAGTTTCCTCGCCGGGAAAGAGCACTGGCACGGTAAGCCGATCCCGAAAGAGCAGTTGGCTGCAGCCATTAAGGAGATCGGCGTCCCGATTGACGTGCCTCCCGATCCGGGAAAGTCATACGCGAGAACGTCATTGCCTAAGCCGCCGGACTTCCCTGCTCCCGCGCCACCCGATTACGACCAATCGAAACCGATCGCAACCCGGGAAGCCTACGGCTTTGCGTTGAAGCGGCTCGGCGCGGTGAATCCGCACATCGTCGCAATTTCCGGGGACGTGAAGAACTCAACCTTTTCGGAAATCTTCGGCGACGCGTTTCCAGATCATTTCTACCAGGGGTATATTGCCGAGCAGAACCTTGTAAGCGCCGGGGTTGGATTGGCTGCGCGGGGCAAAGTCCCATTCCTTGATACGTTCGCTTGTTTCCTCGCGCGCGCTTACGACCAGGTTCGCATGGCGGCCATCAGCCGTGCCAATATCAATTTGTGCGGATCGCATTGCGGCGTTTCGATTGGGGAGGACGGCCCGTCGCAAATGGCGCTTGAGGACATCGCCATTTTTCGCGCCGTTCATTCCTCGTCGATCTTTTATCCAAGCGACGCAGTTTCCACGGAACGTCTGACCGAAATCATGGCGCGTCGCGAAGGCATCAATTACCTTCGCACCTCGCGGCCGAAAATGCCCATTCTCTATTCCAAGGACGAGAAGTTCCCCGTGCCCGGCTTCAAGGTGCTTCGGAAAGGCGCTCAGGACAAAGTGACGGTGATCGGCGCAGGCGTGACCCTGCACGAAGCATTGAAGGCTGCTGACCAGCTCAAATCCGAGGGACTGCCGCTTCGCGTCATTGATCTTTACTGCGTGAAACCTATCGACGGAAGGGCTATAGCGGAGCAAATTGCGGCGACGGGCGGTCGGCTGATCACAGTGGAGGATCACTGGCCCGAGGGTGGTATTGGCGAGGCCGTTCTTTCAGCGCTGGCTCAGGCGGGTGTGGCGCCGTCCAAGTCGCGTTTAATCGCCGTCCGCGATATGCCGCATTCAGGCAAACCCGATGAGCTCGTAGACGCATTTGGCATTTCTGCCCGGCATATTGTCGAGGCCGTTCGCGCGATCGCGTAGGTTCCCGGCTTTTCGGGCCCAAGCAGGCTTGGGGTTTCAGCACAGTTCAAAATGATTTGTGTTTAGGCGGCAGAAGATTCCGGCAAAATCGATATCCAATATCAGGATTCGCCACAGGAGTGTGTGATTTGAGGATATCTGTAATCGGCGCAGGTTATGTGGGTTTGGTGACGGGGTGCTGCTTTGCGGAAGTCGGGCACGAAGTGATCTGCACGGATAACGACCCGGCAAAATTAAAGGTCCTCGAATCGGGCCGTTTGCCAATTTACGAACCCGGCCTGGACAAAGTGATCGAAAAAGCCCGCCAGAAAAAACTGCTGCGGTTTTCGGGCGATGCGGCCGAGACAATCAAGGGCGGCGACGCCATTTTCATCTGCGTTGGCACACCGCCTTTGCCTGATGGCGACGCCGATCTGAGCGCCATCGACAATGTGGCTCGGCAGATCGCCACGGAGGCGAAATCCCCTAAGCTCGTCGTCGAAAAGAGTACTGTTCCCGCTCGCACAGGCCAGGAGCTGAAGCGCGCGCTTGCCGTCTACAGCCGCAAGAGTGGTGTGAAATTGAGCGTTGCCTCGAATCCGGAGTTTTTGCGCGAGGGCACGGCCGTCGAAGACTTCCTACATCCGGATCGCATCGTCGTGGGCGTCGAGGATGAAGCCTCGGAACAGCAGCTTAGGGACATCTATAAGCCTGTCCTGGAGCGCAACTTCAATTGCCCGGTCCATTCGCCGACTTGCCCAGACGGTCCGGAACCCAAATTCCTCGTCACGACGATTAACAGTGCGGAACTAATTAAACATGCCTCGAACTCGTTCCTCGCGATGAAGATTTCCTACGCTAATATGGTGGCCGATCTGGCCGAGAAGCTCGGAGCGGATATTGAAGAAGTGATGCGCGCGATGGGCATGGACCCGCGTGTCGGGCCTAGTTTCCTGAGGCCAGGCCTTGGGTTTGGCGGCTTTTGCCTACCGAAGGATGTTCAGGCGTTCATCCATCTCGCCGAGCGCTCGGGCGTCGATTTCACGATGCTGCGCGAGGCGGAGCGGGTGAATGTCCGGCGCATCGATCGCTTTTGTGACAAGATTCGCGAAGCTTTGTGGGTCGTCCGAGGCAAGCAAATCGGCGTGCTGGGCCTCGCCTTCAAAGCGAATACCGACGACACGCGGTTTGCGCCCGCAATCGCTTTGATTCACCGTCTGCAGGAGCAGGGCGCGCACGTAAAGGCCTACGACCCTGAAGCCATGGACCGCGCCAAAGAAATTCTTCCCAATATTGAATACTGCAAGTCGCCGTATGAAGTAGCCGAGGATAGCGAAGCTCTTGTGATCGCCACAGAATGGGATGAGTTCAAAAAGCTCGATTGGGATCGCATCCAGAAAGCCATGTTGCGCCCATTAATTCTTGACGG
This sequence comes from Candidatus Acidiferrales bacterium, assembly GCA_050746865.1. Classification (GTDB taxonomy): domain Bacteria; phylum Acidobacteriota; class Terriglobia; order Acidiferrales; family UBA7541; genus Palsa-295. Next base: position 3,418 of record JBOGMU010000085.1, on the reverse strand, counting down.
CCGCAACCTGCTTTCACCGAAAGAAATGAAGAGTCACGGATTTGAATACCGCTGTTTCGGCCGACCACAATAGCCTGAGGCCGTGCGTCTAAGAGAAGAGGTCCCTAAGTGGCAGAGAAGCTAGTTCTAATCGGCGTATTGCCGGAGGTGATCGCCCTCGATCCGGGCGATCAAGCGATCTGGTATTCGAATGCAGGAAATATCAAGATCGAATTCGATCCACAGCGCAGCCCTTTCAATTCGAATATATTTCAGGCTCCTGCGGGTATGCGCCTAATGAGCGGAGCGGCCCGCCCTGGAACCAATCCCGGCAGCTACAAATATCGATTGTTCCTCAACGAAGTGATCGCCGCACAGGGCGAAGTGCTGATTCGCGGTAAGTAAAAGTATTTAGGTCGCTTAGCTTTCAATCGCCCGCCAAAGCCGCCTGATAAACGAATCGCTCCTGGCCGATCGAGTCCGCCAGAACGCGGCGCACCTGGGCAAGCTGCGAAGCGGGAACCTGCTTTTCGCGCTGAACGTTCAATTCGGCAGCCTTTCTCGGAAAGTCATGCCGACGGTCGAGCCACAATCCGAACTCGCGCAGCAAATCTCCCGCGAAATTCGGGTCATCTGTTCGCTCGACGCCCCAAAACCGAAGCTTCTCTTCGTTCTTTTGAAGCACTTGCAGCGATTCCTCCAGTTTCTTCATTGCCGCGTTGAAAGAGGATGCCAGGAAGTAGAGCCGAAGCGTCCACGGATTGGCTTCGGCAACGGTCGTCGGTGGAAATAGCGCGCGGACACGCACGTTATACTTGCCGTTTTGGGTCTTTTCGATAGCGCACGAATACTCGTTCACAGACGCACCGCTTCTGGACATGGTATTCCTCAGCTTCCTCTGAACTGATATTGGCTTTAACACCCGGTAGCTTTGGCCTGCGACAGAAATTGTCACTGACTTTATCGATTTAACTCGCTTCGCCCGCATAATCGCTCCTGAAAATGGAAGATTGATTCGCTGCGCCACGTGCGTTCGGGAGGAAATTACCTGAACGTATCCCGGCTGGCATCGGGGAGGCTCTGCGGACATAATTAGTCTACCGGAGTGGGGAGTTGGGGGCAATACCCTACATGCAATCTTGTAACAACTTTATTATCATATGCTTACGAAAAACTTTCAGCTCGCGGACTTGGTGAAGCTTGTCAGGACATCGTTATGGATTACGAGCCGACCTTCGCTCTGAAGTTGGTTCTCGAGGCTCGCATGGAACGCTTCAAAGGCCGCGTCCTGCTTCGATTGGAGTAATTGCTGGCGGATATCTTCGCGCTGCGACGCCAAATCGGCGGGATTTGCTTCATTTTCGGCTACAACGCGATAGACCAGCCAGTTTCCGGAGATATTTATGGGTGAACCCACCTTGTCCACACCCAATGTGAACGCACCTTGGATCTGTTTCGCCGTTCCCACATCGGGAACGGAGCCTGAACGCGCAAAGAAATCGGAAGTTTTCGCGTCTAACCCCAGACCTTTCGCCGATTTTGCGAAATCTTGGCCACTCTGCGCCTGCTTTGCGAGGCCCGTGGCGCGAGTGGCGGCAAGGTCAATCGATTCTTCCTTCTGATAGTCGGCGAGAACCTTGTCATGCACTTCCGCGAGCGTGCCCTGGTGCGCTGGCTGAATATTGGTCACTGCAATCACTACCACGCCCTTATCGATGCGCAAAGGCTGGCCCAATTCGCCTGGACGAAGCTCAAAAAGCAAGCGGTGGATGTCCTCTGAATTGCCCAAATCATCGATGGGATCGATAAACGCGACTGGCGCGGACTCTGCGACCTGCATGTTGAATTTCTTTGCCACGTCATCCAACGGCTGGCGATCAGATTGGCGCACGGCGGACGCAAGCTGGTTTTCAATCTTGTCGGCTTCCGCGCTCACCTTGTTCTGGAGAACGACAGGCACAATCGTATCGCGCACTTCGCTCAGCGGCTTCGTGTGTGCGGTTTCGCGCTCAAGTACTTTAATGATTTCAATGCCATAGGGAGTCTGGACCAGGTCCGAGACGGATCCGACGGGGATGCTGAAGGCAGCCTGCTGGAACTCCGGAGCCGTCTGGCCGTCTACAATCCAGCCAAGGTCACCGCCCTTTGCGTTCGTTGTGTCGTCTTCAGAGTTTTTCTTGGCGAGGTTCTCGAAATTCGTCCCGCTCTTTGCCTGCTTCAAGACATCCTGGGCCGTTTGGCGGACCTCCGCGATTTCGGCGTCGGTCTTGCCCACCGTTTTGAAGAGAATGTGCTCGACGTGGGCGCGGTTTTCGACCTTGTACTGGTCAATATTGGCGTTGTAGTAGGCGTTCACCTCGGTGTCTGTGACCTGGGTGCTTGCTTTGAGTTTGTCAAGATCCAAAAGGGCGTAGCGCGCCGTGCGCTTCTCGGGTACCTGATACTTCGAGGAGTTCTTGGCAAAGTAGGCGGCGAGATCCGCGTCCGACGGATGGATCGTGCTCGCCAGATCCGTCGGCTTGATCAGTGCATACTGAATCTGCACCTTTTCATTTCGTGCCTTAAATTCCCGCTCAATCTCCGCATCGCTCACCGTAATGCCGCTCGTGACCATCTGTCGAAACTTCTCTTCGATCATGCTGTCATGGAGCGCCGCCTCGAATTGCGGCACCGTCATGCCCAAATTGTTCTGCACGTCGGACGGGTAGCGGTCCCTCAGCCAGGTATTGCCGGAAAATGACATCGGCAAAATCTGCTTGATGCGCTCCCGCTCTTCCTCAGGCGTCACGGTAATACCCATGCGGTCCGCTTCGTACTGAAGCGCGCCCGAAAAGATCAACTGGTCGGCGATTTGCTTTGCGTAGATCGGCCGCAGCATGGGCGGTATAGTCTGATTCCGTAATTGAGCGTCGAGCTGCTGCTGCGCATCCGCTAGCGCGATGTCCTGGCGCCCCACAGTGGCGATAGCGTCTGGGCTGCCGCCTGCAGTGAGGTTACCGCTCATCAGGCCGGGGATCAGGTACAAAACCATGCTGATGCAGATCAGCCCCAGGATCACGCTCATGGTGATCTTAATCCAGCGGTTACCCTTCTTATCGCGCTGCTGAATACTCTTTAGCATTGAAATGATTCCTTATGAGACCTGCTAATTCGGATGCTTCAATTATAGAAGACTTCGCCGCCGTATCCAATTGGATTCGGGGTTGCCGCGATTTTGTAGCATTGCGGAGCCAATGGATTTTTTCGCCCTGGTTGAAACGCCGGTTCAAGGATGGTCAAGTCAATGACGACGACCCGCCGCGCAATAACATAGGTACCATTGTGGTAAACAATGGGAACATAGCTCGGTCGGTAAACCGCGTCTCCAGGGTTCCGCAATCGCCTCGGTCCTGCGGAATATGATGCACACAGGCGACAGATTTTTCCAAGTCGTTTGTAT
>JBOGMU010000084.1:0-3270 GCA_050746865.1 Candidatus Acidiferrales bacterium | reverse complement strand
GGCAAGTCCTTCACCGATCCCACCATGCTCGCCAGCAGCTTATTGCTTAAAATATTCGAAAGGCTCGTAGCTCGTTCAATCGCGATCCGCAGCATGTCCGGATCGCACGGCTTCACCAGAAACTGATGTGCCACCGGCACCGCCTTCAGCGCATCGTCGATTTCCGCCACTCCCGAAAGCACGATCCGCACCACTGCCGGATATTTCTCGCACACCGCTTGCAGCAAGGCCGGCCCATCAATTCCCGGCATGCGCAGGTCCGAAACGATCACGTCAAAGGGCGAAGCCTCCAGTAGCGTCAGCGCACTCTCCCCATTCGGCGCAAACGACATTTCCCACTGGCTCTCCCGCCGCTCCATCGTCCGCCGGATGCCGTCGAGCACCGCCGGCTCATCATCCACAAACAACACGCGTTTCATCCGAGTCCTCTTTTTCCCTGAACTCTGCGGCACAGCCACTCTTGGCTGTGGAGTTGTTGGGTGCCTTTTGCCGTTGCCTTTTTGTTTTCTGTACCGGCCGCCTTTGGGCGGGCGCCTTTGCCGTTTTCTTTAAGTTTGTAACTCTCCGCCCACCGTTTTCGTCGGACGGTCTTCTCCCATACGAAAAATGAAAACGAATTCTCGATGTGAAGGGAAAATTAAAACGAGAGGAACGCACCGACGCCGGGACTCACTTCGCCTGCCCAGCGCTGCGCACGAATACAGGGCCACGCCGCCCTGCATGAAAACGATTATAGGAAACTCGCCAAACCTGCGCCAATGCAAGTGCCCGATAAGTTAGTCCTCATTGTGGCACAGCGCTGCTGTGAAGATGGTTCCGTAAAGGCTACCTTTTGAGCCGATGGGTCTTGCCATTGATTTTTCCGGGAACGCCGATCTCGTGATTGGCATATTTGCTCTCGCTGTTCGGTAGCGGCCAGCCGCCGTTTGTCCGGCGCCTTTGGCGTCTTTCGTTGCGAAATCTTCATGAATTATTCAGGCATCTGTTGCAACATCTGCGACAGCCGAGCTGACGCAAAAAGGCACGTAAACGCCCTTAAAGTGGCGCGTTTGGCCGCATTTGGCGCCATAAAATTGCGAATTTTTCCAAGGACAATTCTTCGGCGCGTATGGTCGGCGGGAGGCCGGCGTCAGCCATGGTTTGCCGGACGGATACGTCCGGGGCGAGGGCGAGGAGGTTGTTTCGGAGCGTCTTTCGCTTATGGGCGAAGCAGGTTTGGACGAAGCGGAGGAAATCTGCGTCGTCGCGGATGCCGAGGGTGGTATATCGGCCGGGCAGCGACATGGCGACTAGGGCGGAGTCCACTTTGGGAGGAGGACGGAAGGCGCCAGGCGGAATTTTCAGGGCGATCTTGGGATGGGTATAGTACTGGCACGCCACCGAGAGATAGCCGTAGTCGCGGGTGCCGGGCTTGGCCGCGACTCGCTGGGCGACTTCAAGTTGAATGACGACGTGGATGGAGGCGATCCGGTCGGCGCATTGGAAGAGGTGATGAAGGATGGGCGAGGTGATGTAGTAGGGCAGATTGCCGTAGACGCGAAATTTTTCGGTTTCTGAGAGGCCTGCGTTGCGTGCGAGGGCGAGGAGATCGAGTGAGAGGACGTCGCCTTCGGCGATTTCTACGTTGGGCCATTCGGCGGGGCGGGCGGAAATTTGGGCGCGGAGATTTTCTGCGAGTAGAGGATCGGTTTCGACGGCGATGGTGCGTTTGCGCGAGGCGGTGGGCTGCATTTCCTCAGGGGCTAAAGCTCCAACTTCACTGCCCTTTTTGTCGGAGCTGAAGCTCCGACCCCCTAGAAAACCGGCGACATTTTGTCTTTGCGCGAGGTGGCGGGTCATTTGGCCTAGGCCAGCGCCGATTTCGATCCAGATGTCGTTGGGTGCGCGGGGCAGTTTTTCGAGGATGCGGTGCTGCCAGGCAGGATTGTTGAGGAAGTGTTGGCCGAGTTTTTGGCGGGACATGGAGGGGAGAGTTTAGCAAATTCGCGGCGATCGATACCCCCCAGCAGACCGACACAGCCAGAATCTTCCGGGAGAGATGCCAATTGGGAGATTGGCCGTTCCCAGGAGAACCGTCCGTATTTCGCGTCTTGGCCGTTGACATAGGAACATGCTCGGTACGAATGTATTCGTGCTACAAGACATGCGGGATGACGGAGTTAACGGACCCAATGACGAATCGTGGTTTTCACGTGGGAGTGATCGCGGGAATTGGCGCATTATTGTTGCTCTCCAATACGCGGTCGCTCCGGGCACAGACTACGATGCCCAACTGGGAAGAGGCCGCTGGTGGCGAAATGACGTTTGACGTGGCGTCGGTGAAGCAAAATAAGAGCGGCGATCCACCGTTCGGGTCACCATCGCATTCGAACGTTAATTTGACTGCTTTCGATACATATGCGCCGAACGGCGGCTGATTCTCGGCCGCAAATTGGCCGCTATTGGTATACATCCAGTTCGCATTCAAATTGACTCCTAGCCAATTGCGTCCGCCACCGCGATTGCCGAAATGGGCCGATACAGAACGATTTGATATTGAAGCGCACGCGCCCAAGAGTAACCCTACGAAAGATCAAATGCGGCTGATGGTGCAGTCATTACTTTCGAATCGTTTCAAGTTATCGCTTCACTTTGAGCCGCGCCGAGTACCCGTGTACGCGCTCGTGCTTGCCAAAGATGGAAGGCTCGGACCAGAACTTCTCGCATATTCAGACGGGCCGCCTTGTTCATCAGGCGCTCCTCCACAAATGCAAAGCTCAGCGAGTCAGCCCTCCGGTGTGCGATTCGATGGGCCTTGTGGAGGGATGACGGCAGGGCTAGTGTCCGGGCGAACGCGCGTGAGCGAGCGAAATGCGAGTATGGAAGAAATCGCGAGCGATCTGATTGTGCTGGGCAAGCTTGATCGGCCAGTGCTGAATGAGACCGGCCTTACGGGACCTTACGATTTCGTAATTGAGTGGACACGCGAGATCAATGGATCTCCATCAACGGACCTCCAGTCTGTTTCCATAGGACCAACGTTTATGGAAGCCTTAAAGGAGGAACTTGGATTGAAATTGGAAGATAGAAACGGGCGGATAGAAGTTCCCGTAATCGATCGCGTGGAGCGGCCCTCCGAAAACTAGCGCGGGATTGTTGCGAAATTCGCCACGAACGGGGAGCTTACGCGCTTTGGGCAGAAAATGCCGAGGTAGTCGGCGCCTTTTGAGTGAATGGGCTACAACGCGGTTGTTGGCGGCGTGACCGGCTGAAAAGAAAGCCGGTCGCTAC
>JBOGMU010000083.1:0-4765 GCA_050746865.1 Candidatus Acidiferrales bacterium | reverse complement strand
GGGTGAAGGTATCGTGAGCGGGGCATTGGGCCCGAGCTGGGCAAAGGCATGGTGGCGTTGGGCAAAGTGGCGGTGCGCACGGCGTCCCCAGGACCGGACGAAATAGTAGTTGATTGTTCCCGCGATTCCGGCGCTGATCATCGGCACGAGAAGGCCAATCCACTTTTCAGCGAATTCCGCTCCCATTTTGCAGGCGACTTTGTCCATCAACTGCGGAATAAGTTTCTCGGCAGCCTGTTTTTCGATGAATTCACGTCCGCAATCAATGCCTGCGGCGCTCGCAGCGGCAAGCCAGAGCCCAGCTAGTTCATCGCCGGTAGAGAATTCAAATCCGTGAACCAGGCTGAGCTTCTGCAGCATACGCACAGTAATCGCGGCGAGGATTCCCATATCGGGAATAGTACCGAGAATGCCTCCCAGCCCGAGTCCGGCGCCTTCGAGTGCCGCGGTTCGAGAAGAGGACATTACGATGTGTTCGGCTGCCGGTGCCACCATGGTGTGATCGAGTGCGTGGATGTCCTGCCATTTCTGGATTGGCAGGCCGTACTTAATGCGGGCCGTCTCGAGGTACTTATCCGGATCGACCTGCACCTGTTCGAAGGCGCGGCGCAGGCCTGTGCGCGCCGATTGATGAAGCAACTCCCCTATTTCTTCCATACCCATGGCACATCCTCCGTTGGGTTCATTTGGAAGCGGCAGCGCTCGCCGGGAGTTGCAGCGGCCGTCCTTGTACTATTCTCGCGCAAACTCTCGTTTGTGGCGACAAGTACCATCTCTCCATAGCGGATCGCCGCCCGTGAAATTACCGTTGTATTGAAGCGAAGTAGCGAACCGAAATCTCGCTGTCACGCCAGGGCTTGTAAGTCTTTTAGGCGTGCTACTTTGGGCAAAGCCGTGGGGTATAGAGCTTGTCAGCCCACAGGGGCGCAGAGACAATAAACCAGATGGCCCGGGGAAGGCTCGTGAACCGGGAAGTCCCACAACTGAAGCGAGCCAGATAGGTCTAATGATGTACGACCACGGAAAATACGAACGGGACAACACGAAGAGTGTCGGAGCCGCTACTAAAGAAGCCGAGCGACGCGGCGGCGACCGCCATCTGGTAATTGCGTCGGCTGAAATAGTGGAATTGAGCTCGGGAGCGAGATTCTCGACGCGCACCACGGATTTGGGGCCCGGCGGTTGCTTCGTCGATACTTTGACCCCCTTTCCCGTAGGCTCGAAAGTGCGCGTGACGGTATACAAGACCAATTCTCGATTCGAATCGCGCGGGGTGGTGGTGTATTCGCAGGCTGGCTTGGGAATGGGCGTCGCTTTCGACAAGCTGGAACCTGGGCAGCGTGCGGCACTAGACGCGTGGCTGGCGGAACTGACACATGGCAAGGTTCCGATTCCTGAGAGCAAACAGCCGGGGCAGAAGCTGACCGAACTCGCAACGGACCGCACCGCCCTGATCCGGCTCGTGCAACTCTTGATCAGCAAAGGCGTTCTGACGGAGTCCGAAGGAAGTTCTGTGTTTTTCGATCCGTTTATTTGAACCAGTCTGCGGTTCTCAACAGGCGAATCCGGGCATGAAAAAGAAACGCTTGGGCGAGGTTCTCCGCGAGCGCGGCCACATCTCGCATACCGATCTCACCAAAGCCATCGAGGAACAACAGGGCAAGCTGATCCATTTGGGCGAACTGATGCTCCAGAGCGGGGCCGTCGCCAAGAAGGATTTGGGCGCGGCGCTGACGGAAGTAACGCGCGTCCCTTACATGGATTGCGACAACGTCGAGCCTGACCCTGACGTTCTCAAACTCCTCCCGCATGCCGTCTCCAAGCGCTGTTCCGTCCTTCCGCTACACTGCCAGGGTAAAAAGCTCGTCGTAGTGATGGCCGAGCCGCAGAATCTGGCAACGCTCGATGAGCTGCGCTTCACCACCGGGATGGATATCGTCACTCGCCTGGCGTTCCGCAGCGAGATTCAAGCCGCCGTGGATAAGTGGTATGGAGCCGCCGAGCAGGCTGAGGCAACCGTTGCGGAAGCGATTGTGCCGCCCGCGAGCTCCGACCCGGGCATGGAGTTCATTTCCTCAAGTTCTCTGCAGCGAAACATCGATGCAATGCAGGAGATGCAGGCCGAGCTGATGCAGAAGAGCACGCCGGCCGTGCGACTCGTGGCCTCGACGATCACCGCAGCTGCAAACAAGATGGCCAGCGATATTCACATCGAGCCGCAATCGACCGATACCATCGTGCGCCTTCGCGTGGACGGGATGCTCCGAGATTTTCAGCGGATTCCGCGGGCGCTGCAAAATTCACTCGTTTCGCGAATCAAGATTCTGGCGGACATGGACATTGCCGAACGGCGCGCACCACAGGATGGCCGTTTCCTGGTCAGGACAGGCGGCCGGAAGATCGATCTCAGAGTCTCGACACTGCCCACGCAGTATGGCGAAAAGGTGGTAATGCGGCTCTTGGAGTCCGATGCGCCCGCACAAGCGTTTTCCGCGCTTGGCATTCCGGCGGAAATTAGCGAGTCCCTAACCCGTATTCTTGGACAACCGCAGGGTATGCTGCTGGTCACCGGGCCGACGGGGTCAGGGAAGAGCACCACGCTTTATTCCGCCCTAAACCGCCTTCGTAAACCCACAGTCAATATCATCACCGTGGAAGATCCTGTGGAATACGCCGTGCCTGGGCTAAACCAAGTGCAGGTGAACAATAAGGCCGGTTTGACCTTTGCGAACTGCCTGCGGTCTATTCTTCGGCAAGACCCGAATGTCATCATGATCGGCGAAATTCGCGACAAGGAAACGGCTGAAATAGCCATTAAAGCCGCACAGACCGGTCACCTCGTGCTCTCCACGCTGCATACGAACGACAGCATCGCCGCCGTGACGCGGCTCCTCGATCTTGGCGTTCCCGGATTTCAAGTTGCCACTTCCGTCAGCGGGATTGTTGCGCAGCGGCTAGTACGCCGGCTTTGTGCTTGCCACGACGAGATTCCGGCATCTCCTGAGTACATTTTCCGCGTGCGCCAAGCTGGGATTACGCATGTGCCCGAGAATCAGGCGATCCCCATCGGTTGCGACGAGTGTGACCTTACCGGCTACAAGGGCCGCATCGGTATTTACGAAATGCTGGTTCTAAATGATCAGATACGTTTGGCCGTGCGTAACGGTAGCCGGAACGACGAGGTGCGTTCACTGGCTCGCCAGAACGGTATGAAGTTGATGCAGGAGTATGCACTCGAACGCGTTCGCGAAGGCATCACCACGCTGGACGAAGTTCAGCGCGTCGTACCGTTTGAACCGATTAGAGCTATCGCCTGCCTGTCTTGCCATCGGGAACTCTCGCCGGTGTTCTTCTTTTGTCCTTATTGCGGAAACAAAGCGGATGGAACCGAACAGGACGGTTCATTGATCGAACAAGGGAGCGCAAAGTCATGACAACCCGCGAGAACGGGAACAATGAAGGTGCGGGTGATCAGGCATGGACCGCAACCCGCGCGGCAAAACGCTTGTCGAGCTTGCGCGACCTTTCCGTCACTTATGAAGGGCACAGCGAAGACGTGGTCACAAGGCCGCCGGACATCAGCACTCGAGGCATGTTCATCAATACGACGCGAGTGTTCCCAGAAGGTGCGGTGCTTAACGTACGCTTCCGTCTGGCCATTTCGGGACACGAGATCCATTCTCGTGCGGAGGTTAGGTACTGCTTGCCGGGCGTGGGGGTAGGCGTCGAGTTCATTGATATCTCCCGGGAGGATGTCCAAGCTATCGATCGAGAGATTGAAATGAGGACTGAAATGGCGGAGAAGCTCTAAAATATTGTGAACAAAGCAGATCCGTGCACGATTGCCCTATATTCCGATTAGAAAAACCTGTTTTACCAGTCTGCAACATTTTCCCGATGCGGGAATTTTCTCCCTACCTTTGTAAGTAAATGTTACCCGCACTATGGGGTAAACCATGTATTTTCAGCGCCCTACTATTAGAACACGCTGGCAAGACCCGTGCAGCGGGCTTTATAGGGGGAGTTATGGGAGAACGCCGTAAAGCAAGAAGGTATGAAGTGTACCTGCCGTTGCAAGTGTGCGTGTCTCGCAAGAAGCCGGCCGAGTTTCACACCGCGCAATTGCGTGACATATCCAGGACCGGGATCTACTTCCACTCCAATCATCCGATCGACGATGGTGCAGGCATCGAGCTTACGTTTGCCCTGCCCACTGAGAAAGAGCGTGGCAATTCCGTGCTGGTTCGTGCCAGCGCCAAGGCGCTTCGAATTTCTCGACTCGACGATGAAGTAGCGCCAGTGTACGGCGTTGCTGCAACAATTGACCGGATCGATTTCGTTCGCCCGGTCATGACCAACGCGGCCTAAATTCCTTCCGGCCCTCTCCCGGAGTTCTTTTTGCCTTCCGCAGGTAGCGTGCGCCTGAGTGGTACTTTAGTTCTTTATAATGTTTTCCTCAAGTACGTTAAAGTCCGGCATCTTGGGCGATACACTCTAGCGATGGACGATGCCGCCCGCCTCGAAGCCGAATTGAAAGTCCTTCGTTTGTTGCTATACCGAGCCAGCGCTGTCGAATCCCCTAATCCACCTAATAGTGAACTCACCTCCTTCCTCGACCAGCTTACCGGTTATGAATGGATGGACCATGAGCACCGCGTCGTTTTTCAGTGCTTGGGGACCGCGCGACGGACTCGCGTTATCCCGTTACGGACGCAGATGGCGTTAATGGCCACGCGACTGGGGCATCCCGACCTGGACTGGAATT
>JBOGMU010000082.1:0-12589 GCA_050746865.1 Candidatus Acidiferrales bacterium | reverse complement strand
CTGCTGAGACCCTGGTATTTCGTTGCGTCGAATTGCGCGGTTTTGGTTTTCAGCTGAGAGGGCATCCGATCGACCTCACGGGAGGTTACCGCGAAAAATTTCTATTACGGCTCATTATAGTCACATTTGCGGCGCCGAAACCAGACGGGTTGTGAGTCTTGCGCGACCATTGGCACCAGGAGTGCAGCTTACTTGCCGGATTCTCGCGCGCAGATGGGAATCCTCTAATCCTAATTCTCTCAAGGGAGATGGTGTAGGCACCTCACGCCAATGGCTTCGCAGCAGCAATTCGATACGGATCGCCCGATCATTGAGCAATTTGTCCGTCGCGCGATCTTTGAAGCGAAAGATATTGCGTCATTCTGGGGGCAATTTATCGGAACGCTCACGTGCGAACTGCACCGCCTACCGAATGACGAGCGTTATTTGAAGCTCAAGAAATTTCTGGCGGTTCAATGGCTGCGTGCCTTTCTTTGCAATTTTTATGAGGACGACTGCGCGAGTTTTTACTGGCGGCCTGGAAAGCTGAGGCAAGCTGTCTATCACGCCGGAATGGAAATGGGCGTGCACATTGTGCCGATGCATTCGTATAGTCCGGTTCCCGATCCACGCCAGTTCCCTGCCGACTTCTGGACTAAGCTATCGGAACTTCCCGGTCTTCGCATCGACGTTACAGAGTCCTGCGATCTATTACGCAGGCTTGCGGCGCGATTTCGTTCGGAATATGAGGCATTGCCCGCCGCGCCTCCTCCGGAAGCGCCTCCGTGGACCTACTATACGCACAACGATTACTACGATGACCTCGACGGATACATCCTCTACGCGATGGTCCGCCATTTTCGTCCTCGACGAATCATCGAAATCGGTTCGGGAAATACGACGTACCTTTCAGCGCTGGCGGCCGAACGAAATCGTGCGGAGAGCCCGGATCATACATGCGAAATCACGGCCATCGAGCCATATCCGAATCCGGTGCTGCGCGCTGGCTTTCCCGGCCTAACGCAATTGATTCCAAAATGCGTGCAGGACGTCCCCGTTTCACTCTTTGAGGAGCTCAACGACAATGACATCCTGTTTATCGACTCAAGCCATGTAGTACGTACCGGCAGCGATGTACTCTACGAATTTTTGGAAATTCTACCGCGTCTACGCAAAGGCGTGTTAGTTCACCTGCATGATATTTTTCTGCCGCGAGAATATCCGCGAGAGTGGCTGATCAACGTGAACCGCTATTGGACCGAGCAGTATCTGCTCCAGGCGTTTTTGGCGTTCAATGACACGTTTGAGGTGCTTTTACCGACGGCCTATATCCAGACACACGCGCCGGAGGTGCTCGCCGAATGCTTTCCCGGATTTCCGCGCGGCGACGATTGGCTATTTGGGAATTTTTGGATGCGTAAAGGGCGCTGAGGCGCGCAAACGCTTAATGGGCTTGATTCGCGTACCAATCCACCAGCTCAACCTTAATGCCGGTTCCCTCTAAGTCCTTCTGGAAAACGCTCAGATCAGAACCCTTGTAGTGATATGGGTAGACAACTTTCGGATGGAAGGCCTTCACCGCCTGAGCGGCTTCGTCAGGCGGCATGGTATAGGGGAGATTCATGCAAACGAACGCGATATCGATATTTTTCAGCGCGCGCATTTCGGGAATGTTCTCCGTATCACCTGAAAAGTAGATTCGCTTGCCACCATATGTGAGGACGTAACCGTTTCCTCGTCCCTTGGTGTGATAGAGCTGGCCCGGTGCGGGTCCGCGCGTCAGGTTGTACATAGGAATCGCCTCAATTGTCCATCCATTCCAATTTTTCGTTTCGCCGTTGCTGATGGGTGCCGCCTGCTTCACGGTTTGCACCACGGCGGGTGGCGCCATCACTTCCGTACCGTCCTTGCTAAGAGTTGCGATGGCGGCGGGGTCCAAGTGGTCACCGTGAATGTCCGTGATAAGGATCAAATCCGCTTTTGGTCTGCCTGAGAAATCTCCGGGCTTGGCGGGATCAATGTAAATGTTCTTGCCGTCGGCTTGAATGAGCGCGCTGGCGTGGTAGATGGGAGTGATTGTCACGACTCCTCCATTTGTCTCGAGCTTGATCGGCGCAGGTGGCACGCCCTGCTGTTGTGCGCCAGCCGGGAAACTTAACACCATCGCAGAAATCGCAATCGCCATCAAAACGCTTAGTGTGCGCTTCATGTTGTCAGCCTTCCGTCGCTCATGACTGGGAAATGCAGAAACAGATCGAAGATGCACCAGCTTGCCTAATCGAGCGATTCAAATAGCTCCGCCGACTTGGCGAACTCGGGATCGCTGTGGCGAATTGTCTCGCCTTTGGCGGATTTGAAAGGCTCTTCGGCCGGAATACGATCGAGCCAGCGCTGCTGCGAAAGTTTTTCGTGATCGGAGAAGCCGAGCCGGACGAAAATGCGAACGCGGCCCGCCGGTTCATTGTTATCTTTCGCTTCTTTCGGCAGCTTGGATGCCTTCTTTCCCTTGTGATTCTTCGACGTTTTCTTCTCGCCGGATTCGTCGGCACCCTCATCTTCTCCTGAAGCTGACCCCGATTCGCCCGCGGCCGTTTCTTCGCGTTCGAATTTCACCGTCATCTTGTCGCCGAGACGGAATCCCTGTTTCCAACGTTCAATCTTATGACGCGCCTGTTGGGCGGCTTCTTCATTGGTGCCGAAATCGAAAACCATGATTGTTTGTGCCATAAGTCCTTTGTAGCGAGCGCGGAAAGCAGTGTCAAGCACTGGAATCGTCCGATGCGGATATGCGACGACTCATTCGCATGACTGTGACATGGACGCAAACTCATTGTGTCGAAACCTTGACGAGCTTATGATGCCGACGCAGAACCCGGAGACTTACATGTCTATCACGCGAGTGTCAGTTGCGAGTCGAAGATTTCTCGACAAACATGCGCAGGCGTTCGGTGTGGTGGCGGCGATGAGCGCATTAGCAATATTCGGTGCGCTACGAGCACGCGGTCAAAACGCACCGCCGAGCCAGCACTACGATGTCGTGATCGCCAACGGCCGCGTCATGGATCCGGAATCCGGACTAGATGCCATGCGGAATGTAGCCATCGCCGGCGGCAAAATTGTCGCCATTTCCACGGCGCCGCTGAGCGGCACGACAACGATTGACGCGAAGGAGTTGGTCGTCGCGCCTGGATTTATCGATATGCATGAACACGGGCAGGAAGAACGCAATTACGAATTCCAGGCGCATGATGGGGTGACTACTTCTTTGGAATTGGAAGTGGGCACGAATGACGTCGCCAAATGGTACGCCGCACGGCAAGGAAGATCGCTGATCAATTTCGGCGTGAGCATCGGACATATTCCGGTTCGCATTCAAGTGATGCATGATCCCGGCACTTTTCTGCCCGAAGGCGATGCGGCGCGAAAGCCAGCCACGCCAGAACAGCTGGAGCAAATCAGCGCGTTGATGGAGAAAGGATTTCGCGAAGGGGCTCTCGCCGAAGGCATGGGCATCAACTACACGGCTGCTGCCACACACCAAGAAATCATCGATATGTTCGGCATCGCTGCGAAATATCACGCGTCCGTGCACGTTCATCTGCGATACGCCGGCATCAAGGAGCCGAACACCGGGCTCGCCGCTCTGGAAGAGGTGATCGCGGCTGCCGCTGAAACAGGCGCGCAACTGCACGTGGTTCACATCACGAGCATGGGGCTGCGGGACACGCCGCAGTTGATCGCGATGGTTGAAGGCGCGCGCAAGCACGGGCTCCAAGTCACCATGGAGTGTTATCCCTACAATGCCGCGAGCACCGAATTGCAATCCACGATATTCGATCCCGGCTGGCAGGAGGCAATGGCGATCACCTATAAGGATTTGCAATGGGCTGATACAGGCGAACGACTCACGCCTGAAACATTTGCAAAATATCGCAAACAAGGCGGCGTCGTGGTGATCTATTCCATCCCGGATGAAGTGGCGCGCGAGGCCGTCGCGAATCCGGACATCATGATCGCGAGCGACGGCATGCCGCTTACGGGCGCAAAGGTGCATCCACGCGGCCAAGGAACGTACGCTCGTGTGCTCGGCTATTACGTCCGCGAACAAAAGGCCCTTAGCCTAATGAGCGCGCTGCGCAAGATGAGCCTTATGCCCGCCGAGCAGTTACAGACGCGGGCGCCTGCCTTCAAGAACAAGGGGCGAATCCGCGTCGGCGCTGATGCTGACATTACAGTATTCAATCCCGCGACCGTGATCGATAAGGCGACGTTCGAACAACCGCTTCAATATTCCGCAGGCATCGAATTCGTGCTCATCAACGGCGTGCTTGTGATTAAGGATGGGCAATTCGTGAAAGGCGTTTTCCCCGGGCGAGCCGCCCGTGCGTCACTATCGCAGTAAGCCCGAACCGGCAATTTCCCGCCTGCATTTCTCATATTGCGGCAAGCCTGACCGCGTGCTATGTTCGCAGCGAACAAAAGGCGAACTGGCGCACCTTGGCGATCGCCTGCCCAAACGCACTGGAGGCGGCGGACTGACAATGGCGGCAACTTCACAATCCGGGTCCGGCCCGCTAGCGGTACGCAGCCAATCGACACTGGACACAGTGCAGGACGCGCTGGCGTCGCTCGCCGGACGCTATCGCGCCGATGAAGTCCTCACCTCGATTAAGCACATTCCGGCCCGTGAAGCGCAATTCCGGCCCATGCCTGACTGGGTGCGCCCCGAGCTTGCCGGCGCGTATCGCGCGAAAGGCATCGAGCAGCTTTACTCGCATCAGGCGGCCTCGGCGGAACTCGCCCGCGTAGGCAAGAATTTCGTCGTCGTCACGCCGACGGCATCCGGCAAGACGCTGTGCTACAACCTGCCGATTCTGAACGCCGTGCTCGAAAATCGCGATACGCGCGCGCTCTATCTCTTTCCCACTAAAGCGCTCGCGCAGGATCAGCTTACCGAATTGCACGACCTCGCCACACGGCTCGACGATCAGTTCGGCGTCTTCACCTATGACGGCGATACGCCTGCCGACGCACGCAAGGCGATTCGCGAACGCGGCCACGTGGTGCTCTCGAACCCGGACATGCTGCATTCGGGCATTCTGCCGCACCACACAAAGTGGACGCGCCTGTTCGAGAATCTTTGTTACATCGTGCTCGACGAATTGCACACGTATCGCGGCGTTTTCGGCAGCCATTTGGCCAACGTGCTTCGGCGGCTGGCGCGCATCGCGCAGTTTTACGGCTCATCGCCACAATTCATCTGCTGTTCGGCAACGATTGCCAATCCCGGCGAGCTTGCGTCGCAACTGACGGAGTTGCCAATGGAGGTCGTCGAAGAAAACGGCGCGCCAGCCGCGGAAAAACTGTTCGTCTTTTACAATCCGCCCATGGTGAACCGCAATCTGGGCATTCGCCGCAGCTACATCAACGAGACGACGCGCGTGGCGAAAGAATTTCTCGCGCGCAAGCTGCAAACGATCGTCTTTGCCAATAGTCGCTTGCATACCGAAGTACTGCTCACCTATTTGCGCCAAGCGAATCCCGCGTCGATTGGACAGTCCGAACCGATTCGCGGCTATCGCGGCGGATATTTGCCCGGCGAGCGGCGCGACATCGAACGCGGCCTGCGCGAAGGCCGCGTCCGCGGCGTGGTTGCAACGAATGCGCTCGAATTGGGCATTGATATCGGTTCGCTGGATGCGTGCATCATGGCGGGCTATGCCGGCTCGATTGCGTCCACATGGCAACGCGCCGGACGTGCGGGACGCCGCAGCGGAACCTCCTGCGCCGTGCTCGTCGCGTCGTCGGCGCCGCTCGATCAATTTATCGTGCAGCATCCGGATTATTTCTTTGGCCGCTCGCCGGAGCACGCGTACATCCAGCCGGACAATCTGGAAATCCTCGTCAACCATTTGAAATGCGCCGCGTTCGAGTTGCCGCTTTCGCCCCACAGTGCAAATGGCGAGCGATTCGGCAACGTCGATCTCGGCGCACTTTGCGAACGTATGGCCGAAGCGGGCTTTCTGCACCGCAGCGGCGAGCATTGGCACTGGGTGCAGGAGGCGTACCCCGCGGACACGGTCAGCCTACGCGCGGTCACGGCCGAGAATTTCGTCATTATCGATACGTCAGGCCACGAGAATGGTAGCGGAGATGGTGCGCCGGAAGTGATCGGAGAGACGGATTTCTCTTCCGCGCTCACTACGCTTCATCCCAGCGCAATTTACATTCATCAGGGCCAGCAATATCACGTGGACAAACTGGATTTCGACCGGCGCAAAGCCTACGTGCATCCGGTGAACGGTGACTACTTCACGGACGCGATTCGCTACACGCAGGTGCGCGTCTTGGAAGTCGCAAGCGAAGAACGAATCGCCGGCCCAGCCGCGCGCGCGCATGGCGACGTGCTCGTGCGCTCGCAGGTGATCGGCTTCAAGAAGATCAAATTTTTTACGAATGAAAATGTGGGCGACGGTAAGCTCGAATTGCCCGAAAACGAAATGCACACCACGGCGTTCTGGATCACGCTCGCCCAGCCGCTCCTTGCGACCATGCCATTCGCACTTTCGGACCGCCAATCCGGCATTTTCGGGCTGCTTTACGCGCTCGAATCGATGGCCGCGCTGCTCTTGATGTGCGACCGCCGCGATCTTGGAACGGCGGTGGGTGAGCGTCCTGCCAGTCCCGGCATCGATGGCGACCAGCCTGAATGGGACCCGGTGCCGACCGCATCCCCGTTGCGCGAGCCGACCGCGACGAAGGAATTTTTCGAGCCGAATCTTTATTTGTACGATGCGTATCCCGGCGGCATCGGCTTCAGCGAGCCGCTCTATCGCGTCTGGGATCTGCTGCTAAGGCGCACGCGCGAATTGATCAGTGCGTGCCCGTGCGAAGCGGGCTGCCCCTCGTGCGTCGGGCCAGCGGGCGAAAAGAGCGAGCGTACGAAGGAAGTTGCGCTGGCGATCCTCGATAGGTTGACGGCATAGCATGGCTTCCGCCACAGAGGCACCGAGACACAGAGAAAGTCATTTGACTCTCTCTCTGCACCTGTATTCTCCGTGGCTCTGTATCTCTGTGGCCATTCGGAGTACACGATGAGCTCATCGCTGAATGATCGATTTGCTCGATTGGCCGCACTCAAACCGGTGCGCCGCACCCTTGCGCCAATCGAAATTGACGAGCCGCGCGGCCTCTCGGTCGATCTTCCCGCCGGCTCCGAGCGGCTGGCGCAATTGCTTGGCGCTGTCCCGCAGCAAACGAGCTTTGGCGAACATCTCGGATTGCGCCGATGGTTTTCCGAGTCGATTGGTCCCGATGCGCCGGACGGCCCTCTCAATATCGATGCCTTAAGGCTGCTTGCGCCAGATGCGCCCGCAGTTGTTGCCGATCCGCAACAATGGCTCTTTCTCGACACCGAAACGACCGGCCTTGCCGGAGGAACGGGAACGTACGCGTTTCTTGTCGGCATCGCCTGGTGGGATGCAGGCGGGCTGGAAGTGGAGCAATTCTTCCTGCGCGAACACAGCGAGGAGCATTCACTGCTCACAGCGCTCGCCGACCGTCTCGCTGAACGCCGCGTGCTCGTCACATTTAATGGGAAGGCATTCGACTGGCCACTGCTCGAAACGCGCTATCGCATGACGCGTTCCATTCGCGTGCCTGAGCCGGACGCGCATCTCGATTTTCTGCACCCTTCGCGCAATCTGTGGCGGCTGCGCCTTGGCTCCGTGCGTCTGCCCGAACTCGAGCGTCACGTGCTTGGCTGGAATCGCGGCGCGGACGTGATGTCCGAATACATTCCGCAAATTTATTTCGATTTCCTGCGCGGCAGCTCGCCCGATCCGCTGGTGCCGATTTTTCTGCACAATCAGATGGATCTGCGCGGGCTTGCCGGACTGGCCGCGCGCGTGATGCAGGTGCTTTCCGATCCCGAAAAACATGGCTGCGACGCGTTCGAGCTCTTTGGGGCGTCACGAATCTGCGAAAAGCGCGGCGAATCCGCACGTGCCCGCAAACTCTACGAGCGCTCGATTTCGGATGCAGAAGAACTTTCGGACGAATTGCCTGAACAAGCCGCGCGCATCGCCAGGCGTTCTCTTGCCCTCATGGCGAAGCGCGAAGGCGATCATTCAGCCGCAATCGCGCATTGGGAAAAGCTCATCGGCAATTCGCGTGAAGGCTTTGAGGCTTACGAACAGCTCGCCATTTATCACGAGCGACACGCACGCCAGCCTCAACGCGCGGTTGAAATTTCCCGCCAAGCACTAGCCGAGCTTCGCCGCGCTCATCGCACCGGCCTTATCGCGTCGCATCTTCATGCCCGTGCGCAAGCACGCTTTGAACGGCGACTCGCCCGCCTCGAACGGAAGCTCGCGCGCAAGCCTTCGCTGCTCGCCACGCCCACAGAGCAATCGCTTAATCAGGCACGATCGGGAATCGCATGATCGGCAGGAAGGGATTGGCCGGACCAGATGAGTTGTTGAGTCCACGGGGTGGCGGTCGCACTCCAGAATTCATCGCTCGGCGGCAGACCCAACGGCAGGAAAGCGGCAGCGCACATATACAGGCTGCCGGTCGAAATGTACGTTTCCGCGAGCGCCGGCTGATGACCGCAAAAGCCGATCTGTAACCATCCACGAGCGTCAAACGTGCCGGGCGCGTCAATCATTTTGCGAATCACAGCAGTCATCGCGGAGCGCACTTGTGCGGGCTTCACGGGCTCGGGTAATTCGCGCATCCAGGCAATCTGCGCCAGCGCATGAAACGCGCCGAAGCGATACGTAGTGGATCGGCCAATCGAAGTAAACGATCCATCCGGTGCAATCCATCGCTCTAAAACCTGTGCGTAACGCTTCGCGCGCGCCACTTCGATTGAATATGGCGAATCGAATTGCGCATTTTTTTGCCGCAGCACGGTAATTGCATCGATCAGCATCGGATGAATCACGAAGCTGTTGTAGTAATCGAAATGGAAGAATTCGCCGTCGCCATAAGCTCCGTCGCCTTTGTACCAATTCATCATGCGCGTAACGCAATTCTCGAATCGCTCTTCGATCGTCTTTTCGCCCATGCTTTGCAGCGCCGCCTCGACAATCGCGGCAAAGAGCACCCAGTTGTTGCTCGTAGGAGTCGGGATCGAGCGCGACGAAAGCAATGCCGCTACGATCTGGCTCTTCACGCGCGCATCAAGCGGTCGCCATAGCACCGACGGCGCGCGGAGAATTCCTTGGGCCATGAACGCTGCATCGACCAGCGGCTGCGAGCCTTGATTAAAATTCAGGAAATCGGGCGAGTGCGGCTCGGTGGCTGCGTCCAGCGATTCGCGCGCTAAATCCGCAAACCGCTTTTGGCGTGCGGCTTCCCCGGCATCAAGCGCCTGCGCCGCGAGCCATGGGGCGACGCCGCAAAGCGTCCGTCCGAACGCCTCGAGATGGGTGTACTTTGCTCGGTCGGCGGGATTGGCCGCCTCGACGGGCATGTTCTTCCGAAGCTGTCCTCTCGAGAGATTCTCGATGACGGGCAGCGTGACTTTTTCAAGCGTCTCGATCCAGTACGATCGATCGTTTGCCGGCGAAGCGGCTTGCGATTGGGCTGCACTCGACACGAGCCCGACATTCGCGGCTCCAGCAACGCTAAGCGCCGTCGCGGACTTCAAAAAGCGCCTTCTACTTTGTTGCGACATGATTTCTTGGCTCCGGCGCGTCAGCTTAGCGCGTCAATTCGTGCCACACAAGCTTAAGGCAGCCGGCATTCGCGTCTCGCTTCCACCTTGGTCACCGGGGTAAATTTGATCAGGAATCGGAGATGCTACGTTTTGCGTCGTTCGGTGTTGCGCGATCTTGCAGGACTCGCCGCCTGCGTACTATTTCCGAATGTCGAGTTACAGCTGACAGTTTCCAGACTATTCGCTGCCAATGTGATATTGCCTACGGTTTGATTTCCTATCGGTGGAAATTGGTCTTGATTAAATAGATTGCAGAAATCGTCCCCTGAGTTCGAGGCCGTTTTCACTAAACATGCGGGTATCCGGAATTCCAAAAAATCTTGGCAATTGGAGTCTAACCGAGTGACTCGCCCGGCCTCAGCGCGTGAATCTCAAGCCCGGAAATATCCTTCGTTTGTTCGCGCAAGGCCTCGGGCGTCCCTGTGAGCACAGGAAACGTGCCGAAGTGCATCGGAATCACGTGGCGAACTCCAAGCAGCCGAATCGCCAGCGCGGCTTCGCGCGGCCCCATCGTGAAGTGATCGCCGATCGGCAGCAGCGCCAGATCAGGCTTATAAAGGTCGCCAATCAGTTTCATGTCGCCGAACACAGCCGTATCGCCCGCATGATAGACAGTCAACCCGCCGGGCAGCCGTACCACATAGCCGCTCGCTTCGCCGCCGTAAATAATCTTGTCCCCATCCTGAATGCCGCACGAATGGATCGCATGCACCATCGTGATTTCCAGCTCGCCCACTTTTTGCGTGCCGCCCTTATTCATCGGGCTCGTATTCGTCACGCCTTTCGATTGCAGCCACAGACACGTCTCATAAATCGCGACGATCTGCGGCGTGTGCTTCTTAGCTATCTCGACGGCATCCGCGATATGGTCAAAGTGCCCGTGTGAAATCAGCAGCGTATCGACGCGCTCAAACGACTTCAACTCCGGTGGGCACATCGGATTCGATTGCACCCACGGATCGACGATCACGACCTTGCCTGTCACCGTTGTGATGCGAAATGCCGCGTGTCCCAGCCAAGTCAACTTGTTGCCGTGAGTCTGAAGCATGATCCCGCCCCCCAAATTTTATTGTAGGGGCGCCGCTTGCTGCGCCCTTTTCGCCAAATACTGCGTCAATGCGCCGCGAGCGTCGCCTCAATCGCCTTCGCAAAATCCGCGTGCGTCTGCTCGCCCTCATAGTGACCGACGATGCGGCCGTCGCGCGCGTAAAAGAGCGTTTCCGGCATCGTGCCGGTCCACTGCGGCCTTACGCCAACGTAAAACGCGTCCACGTCAATATCCGGATTCTGCCGGTAGTTCGGAAAATCCGGCTTGTTCTTTGCCAGAAAATCACGCACCAGGTGCATGTCTGCATTGTTATCGAAGCTGACGCCGAACACCGCAAGTCCCTTGGGCTTGTATTCCTTTGCCAGTTCGACGATCGTCGGATATTCATAGCGGCAGGGCTCGCACCACGTCGCCCAAAACGTCACTAGCAGCGGTTTGCCCTTGTACGTAGCGAGAATCTCTCTGTATCCATCCAAGTCAATCAGCGGAAGATTGGCGGGCTTACTCGTCGTGGCACGGTCTGCCGTCGCGCGATGCGCCGCGACCGTCGCCTGCGCCTTCAGCGCAGGCCATACACCTAGCAGCAGAATCGCCGCCAAAATGCAAAAAGAAGTGCGCAATCGCATTGATGTCTCCTTGCCCCGCGTTCATTTTATAGTCCGTTCCCACATACATCAACCGACTATCCGCGCATCCGTTCCCTTGCCGCCTCGTGCTGTCCCGTCTAGAATGGAATCCCGCGCGGATGCCACTGCATCGGTAGTGTGTACGCCCGCTCGAAAGGATTTCATGCAAAACGCGCCCAGCGAATCCGAATTGCTTGCCGCTCTGCGTACCGTCATTGACCCGGTGCAGCGCAAAGACGTGATCACACTGCGCATGGTGAAAGATATCGCCGTCGCCGGCGGTAACATTTCCGTTTCGTTGCCGATGCCGCCCTCGCCCATGCGCGACAATCTTGCGAAAGACATTCGCTCAGCGGTCGGCAAAGTCTCCGGCGTGGCCAATGTCGAGGTCCGCTTCGATTCGCCCGCACCTCCAGGCCCGCCGCCGCAACGTCCGCATGCACATGGGCCGCAGCCCGGACAAGCTCCCGCGCGCGCGACGCTCCCCGGAGTGAAAAACCTCATCGCCGTTGCAAGCGGTAAAGGCGGCGTCGGCAAAACGACCGTCGCCGTAAACCTCGCCATTGCGCTGCAAAAAATGGGCTCGAGCGTCGGCCTGATGGACGCGGATGTTTACGGGCCGAACGTGCCTGTCATGCTCGGTGCCACTGAGCAGCCGCGCATGGCCGATCAGCAGACGATCGTGCCCGTCGAAGCCTACGGCCTCAAAACAATCTCGATGGGTCTGTTGAATCCCGGCGATAAACCGCTCGTATGGCGCGGCCCGATGCTCCACAGCGTGATGCAGCAATTTGTCAAGAATGTCCGCTGGGGCGAACTCGATTATCTGATCGTCGATCTGCCGCCGGGCACAGGCGACGTGCAACTTAGCCTCATCCAAAGCGTGGCCCTCACAGGTGCTGTTATGGTCACCACACCATCCATCGTCGCGCTCGCGGACGTGCGCAAGGCCGTGGAAATGTTCAAGCAGGTCAACGTCGACATTTTGGGCGTTGTTGAAAACATGAGCTACTTTTCGTGCCCGCACTGCAACGGCCGCATTGACGTTTTCGGCCACGGCGAAGGCGCGCACATGGCGAAGAACTTCGGCGTACCGTTCCTGGGCGAAATCGAAATCGATCCGCAAATCCGCATCGGCGGCGACACGGGCAAGCCGGTCGCCTCACTCGGTGAAGATGCTCCCGGCGGCAAAAGCATCTTCGCCGTCGCGCG
>JBOGMU010000081.1:0-29745 GCA_050746865.1 Candidatus Acidiferrales bacterium | reverse complement strand
GCTTGACGATGTTCACGCCGATGGCTTCATCGCCCTCGAGCTTGAGCTTATCGAGCGCGTTGAGGCAGCGAAGCGGGGCCGTGCCGCCGCCGGGAACGATACCTTCCTCGACAGCCGCGCGGGTGGCGTGCATGGCGTCCTCGACGCGAGCCTTCTTTTCCTTTAGCTCGGTTTCGGTTGCCGCGCCCACCTTGATGACTGCTACGCCGCCGACCAACTTGGCCAGTCGCTCTTGCAGTTTCTCTTTGTCGTAGTCCGAGGTGGTGTCCTCGACCTGCGTACGGAGCTGCTTCACGCGGCCTTCGATCTCGGAGGCCTTTCCGGCGCCTTCGATGATCGTGGTATTGTCCTTATCAATGGTGATTTTCTTGGCGCGGCCTAGATCTTCGAGCTTCACATTCTCGAGCTTGATGCCGAGATCTTCGGTGATGGCCTTGCCGCCGGTGAGAACCGCGATGTCTTCGAGCATGGCCTTGCGGCGGTCGCCGAAGCCGGGAGCCTTCACGGCAGCGCATTGGAGCGTGCCGCGAAGCTTATTGACGACGAGAGTGGCGAGCGCTTCACCATCGATGTCTTCGGCGATGATGACGAGCGGCTTGCCCATCTTGGCGGTCTGCTCGAGCAGGGGAAGCAGGTCCTTCATCGAGCTGATTTTCTTTTCGTGGATCAGGACGCGGGCATCTTCGAGCATGCACTCCATGCGCTCGGGATCGGTGACGAAGTAAGCGGAGAGGTAACCGCGGTCGAACTGCATACCTTCGACCACTTCGAGCGTCGTCTCCATCGTCTTCGATTCTTCGACGGTGATGACGCCGTCCTTGCCGACCTTCTTCATCGCTTCGGCAATGATAGAGCCGATCTGCTTGTCGTTGTTCGCGGAGATCGTGCCGACCTGAGCGATCATGTCGCCCTTGACGTCGCGGTGGAGCTTTTGGACTTCACCAACGGCGACTTCGACGGCGCGCTCGATGCCGCGCTTGAGAGCGGTCGGGCTGGCGCCGGCGGCTACGGTCTTTACGCCTTCGCGGAAGATTGCCTGCGCGAGAACGGTTGCGGTGGTTGTGCCGTCGCCTGCTACGTCGGAGGTCTTGCTGGCGACTTCACGGACCATCTGCGCGCCCATGTTCTCGAGCGGGTCCTGGAGTTCAATTTCCTTTGCCACGGTGACGCCGTCCTTGGTGATGATCGGCGCGCCGAACTTCTTTTCAATCACCGCATTCCGGCCCTTGGGACCGAGCGTGATCTTGACTGCATCGGCGAGAATGTTGACGCCGCGCAGGATCGCCTGGCGCGAATTCTCACCAGTTACGATTTGCTTTGCCATCTGTGTGTCTCCTATTTTTCTTCAACTTGGATTTCGTGCTTTGCTGTACTTCTGGGATTTCGGCTGGCGCGCACCCGGCTTCATCGAGCGAACGCCGTTAATTGTTTAGTTGAGCTGAGTTACCTTTTGCCGCCGCCGGCTGCCTTGGCTGCTGGGCCGATCTTGGCGAGGATTTCGTCTTCCTTCAGAATCATGTATTCCTCGTCGTCGACCTTGATGTCGTTCCCTGAATATTTCCCAAACAAGATGCGGTCGCCGGCCTTCACGTCGAGAGCGATGCGCTCGCCCTTGTCGTTGGTCTTGCCGCTGCCGACTGCGACGACTTCGCCCTCTTGCGGTTTTTCTTTGGCCGAGTCCGGGATGATGATGCCGCCCTTGACGACTTCCTTCTCCTCGAGGCGACGGACCAGGACGCGGTCGTGTAGCGGTGTGATATTGACTGCCATTTGCAATTTCCTCCGATGATGCGGTGAAGTTGGCTAGGAAAGGAGCGGGGCCATCGGGCCGGATTAGCACTCCTCGCTAGCGAGTGCCAATATTAGCAAAGCTGCGAGGAGTGTCAAGGCGAAATGTTGTTAAAATATGATAACAACATGCTCAGATTTCAGATTGCGGGTAAGCTGTTGTAACTGCGCGGGTTGGGGGAGCTTTGGTGCGGGTTGAGTGGATGGCTCGTTTCGGAATAGAATTCTCCATTCGTCGCGGTGCATTCAAGGAAGACCGATAGCATTTGAGGGGATGTGAGGGCGATCTTTTATCTACGGCTGATTGGGCTCGTGGCGGGAACGGTGGCGTATCTGTGTCTGATCGCGCTCATTTTAAGGCGGCGGCTCGGGACGCTTAAGCGGCTGCTTTTCTTTCTGGTGCTCGCGCTTTTCATGATCTATGCGGGCGGGCTACTCGAAATGACTGCGCGGATCGAGTATACGTTTGCGCCGGATGCTACGCGGCTGCTGTATTCGCTGCTGATTGTGGTGGGGGTGCTGTTCGTTCCTGCGCTGATGGTGCATGCGCATTTGGAGTTTTATGACATGGCCGCATCGGCGACGGTGCCGCGATGGGCGAAGGTGCTCGTTTTAGCGCCGCTCTACGTTGCGCCGGCGCTCTCATTTGTTGTGTTGTTTTTTGCGAAAAGGCCGCCAACGCGGATCGGGGTGCGGTTCGGGCCGCGATTTGGGCCGCTTGATCAGATTACGCCGCGACTTGTGCGGTTTT
The DNA here is from genome assembly GCA_050746865.1 of Candidatus Acidiferrales bacterium. Classification (GTDB taxonomy): domain Bacteria; phylum Acidobacteriota; class Terriglobia; order Acidiferrales; family UBA7541; genus Palsa-295. Next base: position 27,206 of record JBOGMU010000081.1, on the reverse strand, counting down.
TTCCGTGGACGCCGGAGGCGACGTTTATTTTCGTGGCGATGCTGCTGAGTGTGGCTATCGATTTCGGCATTTTGAGTTTGAAGCCGAAGCAGTCGGACGCCGACCGGCGATTTTTCAAATGGATGATCGGCGTTTCGTCTGCGGTGATGGTTCTACTGTTGGCTACGCAAGTTTATCGGCGTTTTCAAACGCCTCAGATTGAAGGTTTGAGCGTTGCGTTGATTCTGGTGAGCCTATTGCCGGGAGTGCTCTTCGGCTACTATGCGCTGCGGCACAATTTTCTGAACTTTGGCGACCGGCGCAATCCGTGCTTCGATACAAATTCGGATGCTCTGAAAATGGCGAGACCAAGAAATAGGTAATCTTCGGTACGGACCGCTCAGGCGTTTCGATTGCTTCTATCCGCCTATTTAGGGACCGAAACGGTGATGTTGCGGAATTGAAGGCCGCCGGTGTGATCGCCTTGGATGTAGAAGGGCCCGGGCTCGCCTTCGTTGGCGTCGATCGCGCCGCCAGTGATTCCTTCGATTTCGCGTTGATTGATTTCCTGGACGCCATTGCGCCATTCACTCACGGTGCGGCCAACTAAGGTGATGTCAAAGCTTTCCCATTGTCCCGGAGTACGGGCAGGCGTCGGCACGGGAGCGATGCGACCGTAAATGGCGCCGATGCTGCGCTCGGGAGGATCGGCTTCATAGTCGACCTGCATTTCATAGCGACCGCGTAGATAAAAGCCGCTGTTGCCACCGTCAGGGCAGTTCACTTCGAAATGGACTTTGAAGTCGTTGAAGGTGCGCGTGGTTTTAATGTTTGCGCCATGGGCGTTGTTCACGAGGACGCCATCCTTGACGACCCAATTATTGTGAGCGACGTCGCCGAACGGCTCCCATCCGGTGAGGTCTTTACCGTTAAAAAGAGCTTCGGGCTTGCTCCAGGCCTTCGGGGCAGGGCGGTTGATTGCGGGCGCGCGGGTGCCACTGAGAGGCGTCTTTTGGTCGCCGTGAACCTGGGAGCCTGTGAGTTTGTCGCCTGAGGCGTCGAGCTCCCACACGGTGGCCGGACGGTTGCCGTTCGCTGGGGCTGGCGCAACCGTCACAGATATGTGTGATCCGTCAATCTTGAAGTCGTGGACGAGAATGACATTGCCGCCCGTCGGTTGGTACCAGACTTCGTTTGGGCCGTGGTCATTGTAAACGGCGAGCCACGCGGCGCTGTTGCCGCCGTTCGCTGTGGGAATGTTGAAGTCCCAGCGACCAAGAAACGGATTAGGCGCGCCCTGCGCGAAAATTACGGCGCAGCAGACGGAGAAGATCGCGGCGCCTAGCAGTAAGCTTTTGGCATGTTTCATGACTGTTTCTCCTTGGGGAAGCGTTTCCAACGAACGCGCATATAGCTCAGAATGCGTGCGGGATCATATCACGGAGATTCCATTTTGAAATTGGGCTTTTAGCGCGGAAAGATCGCCGGATTGGGAGGCGCGTGTAAGCGCTTACATTGGCGATATGGCGGCGCGCGACTTGTGATATAAACGGGCATCCTGGGGCGACTGTCTGGCGTGCGAGGGGGTTGAATGCACCTTAGCTGGGTCGATTGGACCATCATGCTGCTTTATTTCGGGTTCGTACTCGGAATCGGAGCGGCACTCAAGCGGTACATGAAGACAAGCACGGACTACTTCCTCGCAGGGCGGTCAATTCCGGCGTGGATCTGCGGGCTGGCTTTTCTTTCGGCGAACCTGGGCGCGCAGGAAGTGATCGGGATGGGTGCTTCCGGCGCGAAATATGGAATTGCAACGAGCCATTTTTACTGGATCGGCGCGATTCCGGCGATGGTGTTCGTGGGAATTTTCATGCTTCCGTTTTATTACGGCTCGCGCGCGCGGTCGGTGCCGGAATATTTGCGGATGCGGTTCGACGAAAAGACGCGGGGGCTGAATGCGATTAGCTTTGCGGTGATGACGGTGTTTTCGTCGGGCATTTCGATGTACGCGATGGCGAAGCTGATCCAGACGCTGCACTTCCTGGATGTGCCATTTCAGGCGATGCATCTGCCGCCCTCGGCGATCTTTCACGCGAGCATTCTGATTTCCGCGCTGATCGTGCTCGGCTACATCCTTTTCGGCGGGCTGACGAGCGCTATCTACAACGAAGTGCTGCAATTTTTTCTGATCGTGGCGGGATTTTTCCCGCTCGTTTACCTCGGGCTCAAGAACGTGGGTGGATGGAACGGGCTCAAAGCGAAACTGCCGTCAGCATACGTTCACTCGTGGCAGGGAATGACGAATCCACACGCGAATCCACTTGGAGTGGAGTGGTTCGGCCTGGTGATGGGATTGGGATTCGTGCTGTCGTTCGGCTATTGGTGTACGGACTTTCTGGTGATTCAGCGCGCGATGGCCGCGAAGTCGATGAACGCGGCGCGCAGAACTCCACTGATCGCGGCGTTTCCGAAAATGATCTTCCCATTTCTGGTGATTTTGCCGGGGCTGATTGCGATCGGTTTACCCACGCAGCGTTCGGCGGCGGTGATGGAGACGGGCGGAATCTCCGTGCAGGCACAGCCCGCCGGGCAAGGATTAATCCCGGTGAAAGTGGACGAGATCAGCGGCAAGCCGATTTACGACCTGCAGGGGAAGCCCGTACTGGATTACGATCTGGCGATTCCGGAAATGCTCGCGCACTATTTTCCGGCTGGGCTGCTTGGATTGGGCCTCACGGCGCTGCTGGCGAGTTTCATGTCCGGCATGGCAGGAAATGTGACGGCGTTTAACACCGTGTGGACCTACGATATTTATCACGCGTATCTGAATCGAAGAGCCAGCGACGATCACTTATTATGGATGGGGCGACTTGCGACCGTTTTCGGAATTGCGATTTCGATTGCAGCTGCTTATATGGCGGCGCAGTTCAACAACATCATGGATTTTCTGCAGCTCGTGTTCGCTTTCGTGAACGCGCCGCTTTTCGCGACTTTTTTGCTGGGAATGTTCTGGAAGCGAACGACGGGGCACGGCGCGTTTACGGGATTGCTGCTGGGGACGACCGCAGCGGCAGTGCATCACGGGCTTACGCTGCCGGTGGGAGACGCACCGGGAATCAAGGGCGGATGGATCACGGTGCTGCACCAATATCCCAGCGATATGGCGCAGAATTTTTGGACCGCCATTTTTGCGTGGAGCGCTTGTTTTGTGATTACGATTTTGGTGAGCATCGTTACGGCGCCGCGCGAAGACAGCCAGTTGAAAGGTCTGGTTTATTCGCTGACGGAGCGGATTCGCGAAAGCGGCCGGTGGTATGAGCGGCCCGTATTTCTGGGCGTGATCGTGATTGCGCTGCTGATCGTGTTGAACTTGATTTTCAAATAAGAGAGTTTCCGCGAGCGCATGGCTTAGTGGAAGGAGAAACGCACGATGGGACTTGATATTCGAGTGCCCCTGGGCGCGATGTTTACTTTGCTCGGGCTGCTGCTGACGGGATTTGGATTATTCGGCACGAAGGCCATTTATGCGCAGACGCTTGGAATCAACGTGAATTTGGATTGGGGAATCGTGCTGCTGGTGTTCGGGATCATTATGCTTTGGCTGGGATTGCGGGCTGTCTCGAAGGGCGAAGATCTCAGCGAGGGCGGCAGCGAGGACGAGCCGCGATTTGGACACTGACTCATTTTTGTCAAATAACAAGCGGGGGATTGTAAAGAGGAAGGCCTGTCAATTTGGAGAGGCGCGCGAAATCGGTGTCGAGCGTAAAAACGCGCGCTCCATACTCGAACGCGATGGCGGCTATCAGCGTATCTATTGTGGAAAGACTGACACCCTTTGATCTCGCGATCCGAAAGAGAGTTGCTGCTTCACGGTACGTCGCAATTCCATTAGGCTCCAGAATCGGCCACTTGGAAAGGAACGCCTCGATATGTGGAATATCGCGCGTCAGCCCTTGGAGCACTTCTGTCACGATGATACCCGCGAGAGCGAACGGTTCTGCTGTGGCCGTCATGCGCCGGAGTTCGGCACCAGCCCGACCTGGTGAGGGAGCGAAAAAGTCAATCCAGACGGAGCTGTCGACTAAAATCAAACCCGATTTCTCCGGGAACGCTTGAGATCACCTTTCCAAATACCACTCGCGTAATATCGGAGAATACCCTTGCGGGTTTCCGTATCTACGAGCAATTCGAGCGACCTGTTGACGACTTCACGCTTTGTCTTGAGTCCGGTAAGTTTGCGAGCTTTGCCCATTAACTTGTCATCAATTTCTATGTTTGTTCTGCTCATGTTGTGAGTATGCACCTTTTTTATCATTTTGTGTGTATGACATCAAATAGTCGGTGCGCATGAGAAGTTATCTGCCTCGGTCGTTTCCATTTTGCTTTTCTTGAAAGTTGTGAGAAAAAGCTGAATGTGAGGAACTTGCGAGAATCAGCGAGTCTGTGGACGCTTGCGATGTTGGTCATGGTTTCAGGTTGCCATAGCGCGGGACCGAATTCGGCTGCTGCGAGCGATGCGAGCACTGCTGCGATGCAAGAATCCGTGGCGCAGGTTGCGGCGGAGGCTGCTAAGGCACCGCCGGCTTCGAAGACGGGCGGTTTTGATGGTGCGCGCGCATATGAACAAGTGGCGAAGCTGGTTAGCTTCGGGCCGCGTCCGCCTGGGTCAGACGCGATCCACCGCACCCAAGACTATATCCATTCGCAGCTTGCCAGTTTTGGTTGCGCCATAGACGAGGACTCATTTAATGCGCAGACGCCGATCGGAGATGTCGCGATGAAAAATATTGTCGCGAAAATTCCCGGTAAGAGCGATCCTTTGGCTCGCCGCGCTGCGGACACAGCAGAGAATGACGAAAGCACGGGGCAGGGAATTATCCTGCTGCTCACGCATTACGATACGCTGCGGCTCGATAATTTTGTCGGTGCGGAGGACGGCGGTTCGTCGTCCGGGCTGATGCTTGAGATGGCGCGCGATCTTTGCGGGGGACAACCGCAGACGAATGCGGTGTGGATCGCGTTTCTTGATGGCGAAGAGGCGCAGTTGGTACAAAACGGCGTGGCGCAGTGGAGTGACGCGGACAGTGTCTACGGAAGCCGCGAACTTGCTGCCCGCATGTCCGTTGCGGGTGACCTGAAACGCGTTCGCTTGGTGATTTTGGCGGACATGGTTGGCCAATACAATCTGCGCATCGAGCGCGAGAACAGTTCGACTCGCGGATTGACCGATCTGGTTTGGAAAACCGCCGCGAGCCTCGGATACGGAAACATTTTTGTGCAGCAGACGACCACCGTGGAAGACGATCACGGGCCGTTTTTGAAGCGCAGTGTGCCGGCTGTCGATATTATTGATCTTGAAGGCTACCAGTATTGGCACACGCCACAGGACACGCTAGACAAGGTGAGCGCTGCAAGCCTTGCCGCTGTAGGTCATGTGATTCTGGCGACGGTGCAAGAATTGCAGAAGCCGGGCGCGCCCAATTTCGCACCGGCGCCGAAGCCTTGAGGCTGGAATAGGTCTATGGAAGAGCGTTTACAGAAAATCATTGCACGAGCGGGAATCGCTTCGCGGCGGCGCGCGGAAGAAATGATGGCATCGGGGCTTGTCACTGTAAATGGCCGCATGGTGACGGAACTCGGCACAAAGGCGGACGTCTCGCGCGACCACATTAAAGTGGCAGGCAAGTTGATTCGCAGCGAGCCGGAACGTATTTACCTGGCGCTGAACAAGCCGCAAGAAGTGGTTGCGACGCTGAGCGATCCTGAGGGCCGGCGGTCATTGCGAGAGCTGTTGCACGGAGTAGGAGCGCGCGTTTTTCCGGCTGGCCGCATGGAATATCACGCGGCGGGACTAATTCTGCTGACGAATGACGGCGAGCTGACGAACCGCATCTTGCGAACGCATGACTTGCGACAAGTGTGGCATATGAAGCTGAAGGCGCTGCTCACGTTTGCAGAGATCGAAAATCTATCGCGAGTCACCGGGTCGCACATCGCGCGGCTGAGAGGCAAAGATTCGCCGTGGTATGAGGTGACGCTGACAGAGCGCCGTCGCGATGCATTGCGAGACAGACTGGCGCAAATGGGCAATCCCGTCGAAAAGCTGCGGCGAATTGGGATTGGGAACATCGAACTGGGATCTATCCCGCTAGGAGAATATCGAGAGCTGACCCAAGCCGAGATAACCGGACTTAATAGCGTGCTTGAAGGAAACCCCCTGCCTCGTCCGGCGTCATCGCAGCCGAAGCGAAGGCATTCGCGAAAGCTGCAGAGAAAAAAGAAGTAGACTGTTTCGTTTTGAGACATGCGCACGTAATTGGAGCTTCCGGGCAATTTTGGCGAAAGTTTTGTGCAGTTTGCGGTATGATTCGCGTCCCGGGCAATCTCAAAGGCTAAGCTAAAAACCACATGCTCTGCAGCGGGACCACGGGCCACGTGTGTGCGATTATGGAAGTTAGCGTGCTCGCAAAGAAGTATTGTGCGCCCGAATAGGGCACGCGAAAGGAAGATGAATGAACGCATTTCTTGAAGGGCCGGAGCCAAACGGGCATTCAGGGCAGAATGACATGTCGCTGGACGCAGTGTCTGAAATCCTGCGAACGAGCCGCATGATCGCCGTCGTGGGACTTTCCAGCAAGCCTCAGCGCCCGAGCCACGGAGTATCGCGCTACATGCAATCAGCCGGTTATCGAATCATCCCGGTGAACCCTGCGGAGACAGAAGTATTGGGCGAGAAATCGTATGCGCGGCTGGAAGATATTCCTGAGCGCATTGATATAGTCGATATTTTCCGCAAGTCGGAAGCAGTTCCGGCAATCGTGGATGCAGCAATCCGGATCGGCGCACGCGGAGTGTGGATGCAAGAGGGCGTAATCCATCCCGAAGCCGCAGAGAAGGTCCGGCGCGCGGGAATATTCGTGATCATGAACACGTGTATTTTGAAAGAGCACATCAAGCGGTTTCGGCTGCCGCAGTGAAGGCAAAAGGCGTGATTGGTGATTGGCGTCTGGCTAGGGACCTCGTGCGCGGGCCGTTTTGTTTCCTTACTGCTTGTAAGCGCGGATTGTCGCTGGATTGAGGAGGCCTGCGGACGCTTTGTCGAGGTAGAGAGTCGTTGCCGGATGATCGCGCAGGATTGAAGCGGGCGTCTCCGGCTTAATGTCGCCTTCGAGAGATCGCTTCACTGCTTCGGCTTTGCGTGCGTCGGGCACGACGGCAATGATTTCATTCGATTTCAGAATTTGCCGCACCGACATCGAAATTGCCTGCTGGGGCACTTCCGATATATTTGCGAACCACCCTTCGCCCACTTGCTGGCGGCGGCATGCCTCGTCGAGATCAACGATTAAATAGGGCCGCTCCGTATCAAAATCGGCGGGCGGATCGTTAAATGCAAGATGTCCGTTTTCTCCGATGCCGACGAACGCCACATCGATCGGAGCTGATGTCAACTCCTTGCCCACGCGCTCGTTGACTTCCTTCGGATCTTTATCGCCATCAAGAAAGTGGTGGCGGGTGATTCCAGCTTTCGTAACGAAATTATCGAGCAGATATTTGCGAAAGCTCGCCCGATGCGTGGCGGGCAGGCCGATGTATTCGTCCAGATGAAACATTTCGACGAGTTGCCAGTCGATTCCCGCCGATTTCGTCAGTGCATCGAGAAAATCCAGTTGAGACGCCCCCGTTGCGGCAATAATGCGAGCGCGGCCGCGTTCAGCAATCGATTTGCGCAAGGTGCTTGCGGCGTGCGTGGCCGCGGCACTACTCATCGCAGGCTTGTCTTCGAAAATTTCGAGTTTCATCCCGTTTATTCGCGCGCGGTTTCTACTGCTCGAGGGCGTAAACCTTCAACACGCCCCGGCCCACATTAATCACGCCAAGCGATTTGCCGTCCGGCGCGATGTGAAAATCATGGTAGATCAAATCGTGGAGAATGGGCGAAAAGTTTCCATCATCGAGACGAACCCAGACGAGATCGTTGGATTCTTTGGGCATGCCGCGTTTGATGAGAATGCGGCGATTGTCATGATCAAATTCGAAGTGGCCCGGCCCGGTCCTGACGCGAACCGGTTTGGAAGGATTCGCGAGTTTTATGGTCTCGATCGTGTCGCCATCTGAAAAGAAACCGACGGCGTCACCAGTGGCGGAAACAGTAAGCGCCGTACTGTCTTTAAATTTATCGATACGCGTCACTTCGGCAACAGTTTCGTTGAGCAGGCCTAGTTGGAACAGAGTGAGTTGCCCGCTGATGCCTTCGCCGATGGCAAACGCGCGGTTACGCGCCGCGTCCCAACCGATTGCTTCGAAGCGCTTTTCATCGAATAGCGTCGAGGATTTTCCGTCGTCGGGCGTGAGGCGTACGATTTGCCCTGCGCCGTTCTCGTAGACAAACGTTTTCCCGTCAGCCAACCACGTGCCCGAAAGCGCGCCCTGGATGAAGCGGGATTTCGATCCCGCGACTTTGATTTCCTGGCCGTTGCTATCGAGGAGCGCGATCACGTTTCCACCGGCAGCGGACGCCACCGGGGAGCTGTTGTCGTCGTACGTGTTGTCGATGTCATCATCGTCGAGCTGGCCACGTTTTTTACCTTTGACTTTCGGCGACCACGGAAATGTCTTGGAGAGCATTGCAAGCGAGAGGCGCTGACTATCTGGCGACCAGGAGATCGACTGTACGATGTAGGTGGCCGGCGGCGGCACGGGCATGAACTTGTCGGGATCGATAATCTCTTTGAACTTTCCGTTGGGAGACATGAGCCAAAGCTCGTCGCGCTCAAGCGTCATTTTCTCGAAATGCTTCATGTGTGGGACGGAGTAGGCGATGGTGTTATCGGGAGCGATGGCAAATTGGGAGCAGTCGGCCTCAGCGGTGCGGATGGGCGGCGCTTCTTGCGCGATGGCGCGAACGCCAACGAGGAGGACCAGGGCAAGCAGCGCCATAAATACACAATGCCTGTTGACGAATTCGCGGCGCTGAAGGAGGCGAACCGTGCGGCCCGTCATGCTTTGCGATCTTTCTTTTGAATGCGGCGAATTTCTTCCATGCGTTGGCGAATGCGATTCTCAAATCCCTGATCGGTCGGATGATAGTATGTGCGATTGGCCAGGCTCTCGGGCAAGCAAGTCATATCGGTTACTTTTTCCTCAGCGTCATGCGCGTATTGATATCCTTTGCCGTAACCCAAATTTCCCATCAATCCGGTGACAGCATTTCTTAGATGCAGCGGCACCGGCTCCGCGATGGTTCACTGCAAATCTTCCTGGACAACGCCGTAGCCGGTATAAAGCGCGTTGGATTTCGGCGCGAGCGACAAATATACCGCGGCCTGCGCAAGAGCGAGATGGCCTTCGGGCGCACCTAGAAATTCAAATGCGTCGCGCGCGGCAATCGTTACGGCCAAAGCACCAGGTTCGGCGAGGCCAATGTCTTCGCTGGCCATGCGAACCATACGCCGCGCGAGATAGAGCGGGTCTTCGCCTGATTCGATCATGCGCGCTAGCCAATAAAGTGCCGCATCCGGATCGGAGTTGCGAACCGATTTGTGGAGCGCCGAAATTAGATTGTAATGTTCCTCGCCGGATTTGTCGTAGGGGAGCAGCTTTTTCTGGAGTACGTCTTCGAGGCGCGCTTCGGAGAGAATCTTGCGGCCATCGGGTTCGGGCGGGGTGCCTAGCGCGAGCGCCTCGAGGGTATTCAGCGCCGAGCGAGCGTCGCCATTCGCCAATACGGCGATGCGTTCGAGGATTTTGTCGCCGGCTTCGATTTTTTCAGCGCCGAGGCCGCGAACGGAGTCGGCGAGCGCGCGGTGCAGAAGGCCCTCAATCTCCGGGGCAGACAAGGCATGAAGAACGTAGACCTTCATGCGCGATAGCAGCGGCGCAATGACCTCGAACGACGGATTTTCGGTGGTGGCGCCGATGAGGAGGATGTTTCCGGCTTCGACGTGCGGCAGGAAGGCGTCCTGCTGCGAGCGGCTGAAGCGATGGATCTCATCGACGAAGACGATTGTCCGCCGGCCATGACCGCGGAGGCGCTCCGCCTGCGCCATTACTTCCTTGATTTCCTTGATGCCGGAGAGCACGGCGCTGAAAGGGATAAATTCGGAGCGCGTGCGTTTGGCGACGATCCGCGCGAGAGTGGTTTTGCCGCAGCCGGGAGGTCCCCAGAGCAGCAGGGAACCGAGTTCGTCACGTTCGATTTGCGTGCGAAGCGGTTTTCCGGGCGCAAGCAGATCCTCTTGGCCGAGGAATTCGTCGAGCGTCTGCGGACGCATCCGATCGGCGAGTGGACGACCGGCGAGCGGTTCGGTGTCTGGCTCGATAGCGCGAAAAAGTCCCATAGGAATTGGATGTGGGCTGTTGCTGGAAGTGTAGCAAGAGCCGTCAAAATCGGATAGGCCGCAGCTTACAGGCTTATTGGGCCTGAATTTCGCGAAGCAGACCGGTCGTTACGTCGTAGACGAATCCGCGAACGCCAATGCTCTTCGGTACCCACGGGTGAGTCCGGAGCTTTTGAATCTGTTCGCGGACGTTGCGATCAAGGTCCTGAAACGCGAAGAAGTGCGCAGGTGCAATGGCGGCGGTTCCCGTGTGGGCCTGAATTCGGGCTCGCATATCGTCCTCATTGGTCTTCGTAAGGCCGCAATCCGTGTGATTGATCACCATGAACTCTTCGGTGCCGAGGAAATAATGGGAGACGAGCAGGGAGCGCAAAGCATCGTCCGTGACAATGCCGCCCGCGTTGCGGATGATGTGCGCGTCTCCGGTTTTCAGGCCGAGAGTGCGAATGGAGAAACGAGTATCCATGCACGTCAGCACGGCGAGCTTCCGCTGAGGGCGCGGAGTCAGCTCCCTCAACTCGTGTGTGCGCGCATAAATCTGATTTGCTGCGAGAACTTCGTCGATTACGCTCATAGTGTGGAGTTTTATTGTAACGAATGAAGAACCGGATCAGGGTAGGGAATCGCAAAAGTCTTTTGCGTTTATTGCGCGCGCAGCTTTGCTGTTTCGTAGAGGGCGATTGACGCTGCGACGCCCGCGTTGAGCGATTCAACTTGTTCGCTCATCGGGATTGCGATGCGCGCATCGGCTGCGTGCTCGACCTCGGCCGGCAGGCCCGCGCCTTCGCTGCCAACGAAAATCGCTGCTGGGCCGGCGAGGCATTGGCGTAACAAAGCTGCGTCAATGCGACCGGGCTGCTTTGCGCTGGCGGCGACGATCCTCGCGCCCGAAATGCGCAACTGAGCGAGGACGACGGAGACGGCGAGTCCGCGGAGCAGCGGAAGGCGCAGGGCCGAACCTGCGGAGGCGCGCAAAGCCTTAGGTGACCACGGATCCGCCGTTCCCTTTGTGGCGATTGCGCCGGTCGCGGCAAAGGCTTCTGCGGAGCGAACGATTGTGCCGACGTTGCCGGGGTCCTGAATTGCGGTCATCACGACGATGAGCGGCGGCTTGCCTTCGAGGGCTGTGGCGTAGGCGCCATCACGACGCGCCGGACCGCGAAGGGTGTCTTCAATCCCCCAAACTGGCTGTTTGAAGAGGGCGGCGATGCCTTGCGGTGCTTCCGTGCCCGAGACGGTGGCGAAGAGTTTGTCGGTGGTGCGAAAGATGCGACTGCGCGGGATGCCTGCATCGCTTTGGCTGCCAATGTCCAGGACGTGGGCAAGATCACGCTCGCCGGACTCGCTTACGAGGAGGGCGCGGGCTTCCAGACCAGAGGCGAGCGCATCCTCAACGAGTTTGCGGCCTTCGATCGCAAGCGGATCGCCTTCTTTGGGGCCGGTGCCCTGGAGCGCGGCGCGAAAGGATTTCAGCCATTTGTTGTCGCGGCTTGTGATGGTTTCATCTGCCATGACTGCGAACTCTCCGGCGGACCTTTTTCGAATCGAAAGCGTAGCAAACGCGCACCGCGCCGTAAACTCTGCAATATCTGCTGCTTGCTTAGAGCCGCGTGGGCTGATATGTTTAGCGTCGGCTTTCGTGCAGGTGACAGGCGAAGCTTGGCGTGAGCGAACCTTTGGGCGCAGAAATCCTCAAAATTTCCCCGGACAGTCCGCAGCGCGGTGTGATCGACTATGCCGCCGGCTTCATTAAACGGGGCGACGTGGTCGCTATCCCAACGGACACCTTTTATGGCCTCTCGGCGGACCCGTTCAATCTAGCGGCGATCGAGCGCGTTTTCCAGATCAAAGGGCGGCCGGAGAATCGCGCGCTGCCTATTTTAGTCGAATCGGTCGAGCAGGCGGTGCAGCTTGCGCGCGATGTTCCTGACGTTTTTCTGACGTTGGCGCACAAATTCTGGCCTGGCGCGCTGACGATTGTCGTTGAAGCGACGCATCGTTTGCCATTAAAGGTGACGGGCAATAGCGGTCGCGTGGCGCTGCGGTGGGCCGATTCGCGAATAACGTCGGCGCTGATTGGCGCCGTTGGCGGACCGGTCACAGGCACAAGCGCGAACCTTTCGGGACATCCTTCCTGCAGCAATGCGTCCGCCCTTGCCGACCAACTTGGCACGCGCATTCCGCTGATTCTCGATTCGGGCGATACGAACGGCACGCTCGCTTCCACTATCGTGAAAATTGATGGCGATGAGTGGTCGATTGTCCGCGAAGGCGCGATTCCCAACGCGCAGGTCGAAGCCGCGCTGAGCTAATTTCCCGAATTATTTCATCCGGACATCTGGCAGGAAATTGTAATCGCCGGTAGGATCCAAATTCACATTCATGACGCGATCAGAACGGTAGACGCAAACCGTGTCGTTGAACCACAAATTCAGATACGGTTCGTCATCGTAAAGAATCTCCTGGATCTTCCAATCGATAGCCTTTTGCTTTTCGCGATCCATTTCAGCACTTGCCTGCGCGATCAATGTGTCGACCTCTGAATTGCTGTAATGACCGCGGTTGTATCCGTTCGGCGGCATGTGCGCGGAACTGAAAACGAATTGGAAGAATGACGGATCGTTGTTCCCGCCGATCCAACGCAACGTGTACATCTGAAACCTGCCGTGGTTGATGTCCGAGAAAAACGTGGCACTCTCGAGGGGCTGCAACGTAAGCGCAATGCCCACCTTCTTCCACTCGTCTGCAAGCGTTTCGCCGAGGAGCCTGGGCGCTTCGTCCGTCGAAGTTTTTAGCGTGAGATGGAACCGTACACCATCGGGGCCGCGACGTAGGCCCGCGGCATCGAGCATTTGCTCGGCCTTGACCGGATTATAGGGACGAGGGTGCAGGTTCGGATTGTTTGCCCAACTGTTCGGCGGCAGGACCCCCCAGGCGATCCGCGCCTGGCCGTGCAGCAAATAGCGAATGATGGACGCGCGATCAGTAGCATAGTCGAGTGCCTGCCGGACCTCGCGATGCGCGAGAATCGGGTCACTGAAATTAAATGCGATATAGACGAGCGCTGTTCCCGGTTCGTCATCGACCGCAATATTCTTGTCCTTTTTTAGCGCAACGACCATATCCGGAATCAGCGAATTGACTCCACCGATATCGGCCGAGCCTTTGCGCAATTCGAGAGCGCGAACCACCGCGTCCGGCACTACCCGAAATCGCAGGTGCTCGATAGGCTTGCCGTCCGCTCCAACAGTGGGGGAGCCGTCCGTGTATCCCTGATAATCCGGGTTGCGGTCCAGATCGACTTCCTCGTCCGTCGCCATGCTCACAAAGCGGAACGGTCCGCTTCCCACGGGATGCAACCTGATATCCGCTCCCGAGCCCTTCGGCACGATTCCGATTGCAGGGCGGGCCATGTCCCACAGAAATGACGCTCGAGGCTTCTTCAGGTGAAAAATGATGGTCAGTGGATCGGGCGCATCCACCGAGGAAATATCTTCGAATGAGCTGTACTTAGTCGAATGAATGAGGCCCGTGGGAGAAGGAACGCCCGACAGAACTGTATCAAACGTGTATTTGACATCGGCTGACGTGAGCGGACGGCCATCGTGAAACTTGAGTCCCGGCCGCAGATGAAACACAAACGTCAGAGGGTTGGGCATCTCCCAACTCTGCGCGGCGTCCGGGACGATATTCATGTGGTCATCGTGCGCCACGAGACTCGAAAAAATGAGCCCGTCAATGAACTGCGCCTGCGCGTCCGCCGAGAAGCGCGGGTCCATGTTGATCGGGCCAAATTCGATGAGGAAATTCGCGGTTCCGCTCGCAGATGGCCGCGAGGAACTATTGCAGCCCGCAAAAATTGATGAAGTGACGAGCAGAAATCCGATAGCAGCGGCAGACAACCATCTCGGCGCTTTTCCGGTGCCCCTGCGTATCTCTGGCTGGAGCTTACCTTTCAAAGGTTTTCCTTCGGCGCGTAAATGGCCGGACAATTTTGCCCATGACGACGGGACGCGATGCTCCTGTCGCCGCCGGTACGTTGTTTGGCCTCCCATGCCATGCCTCGTAGGCCAGCACCGCAAATGCGAAAGCTTCTTTGGCGTCTCGCGGCACGCCGAATCCACCAGACGGAATTAGCTCAATCCCAGGCAACATGGCCGCGAGTTGGGCCATGATGAGAGGATTGTACGTCCCGCCGCCAGCGACGATCATTTCGCGTACGTGCGCGCGCGGCAAAATGAATTTGTGAAACGCGTTCGCGATGGAGAGCGCCGTAAATACGGTTGCCGTGCGCACCAGGTCCGCCGACCCGACACCGTGTTGCTGGCCAAACGCGAGAATCCGCTCGGCTGCCGATTTGCCGAACTGCTCGCGACCGGCGGTCTTCGGCGGCTTTTTCTCAAAGTAGTGATCGCGCATCAGGCGGTCGAGCAGTCCCGGCAAGGTCTTGCCGGCCATGGCGATTTGCGCGTCTTTATCGTAATGTTCGCGCCCCTCTTTGATTATTTCCACGAGCGCGTCAATGATCATGTTGCCAGGGCCCGTATCGAATGCAAAGACGTCCGCGTGAGTTGCATTCGCGGGAATTACGGTTACATTCGCAATTCCGCCGATATTCAGCGCGACGCGTCCCACGTGCTTGCTGCGGTACAGCAAATAATCGACGAACGGCACCAGCGGTGCGCCTTGGCCACCGGCTGCCATATCTGTTGTCCGAAAATCCGCGATGACTGGGATGCCGGTCTCTGCGGCGATCACACTAGGTTCGCCGATCTGCAGGGTTGAGTTAACGCTTCTTATGCCGAGGAATCTCGTCGGCACGGCCTGATGATAGATCGTCTGGCCGTGCGAGCCGATCAGGTCGATCTTGCCCGGGGAGAGTTCCCATTCTTCGCAGGCCTCAAGCGCTGCTCGTCCGAACTCCTGCCCAAGCGCAAAATTTAGTTGGCTGATTTCGGCGGTGGTTGTGCTTTCGCCATTTGCAAGGCGCAGGATAGCTTCGCGCACAGGGCCGCGAAACTCGGTGCGATGATGTCCTTGGAAGATCGTCTTAAGGTCAGGCGGCGCACCTTCGATGCGCACCAGCGCCGCATCGATTCCGTCCGCAGACGTACCCGACATCATGCCGATCACTCGCATCATTTTCCCTGTAACGATATTCAGCCACAGATAAAGTTAGATGAACACAGATAAACTTCATAGGAGAAGCAAAGAATTAAGCTAGTCGGTATGGCTTCAGACGGGATCGAGCGGAAGACGTTCGCGAAAGCGAACAGAGGGCACGCTGCATAGCATTCGCTCCTAAGGTTCAGCCGAACCAGAATCCCGCTGACGTAACAAAGTAAGGACCATAATCCATGTAATGCGATAGAATGATGGTAAGGAGAACTCGGTGCCACACTCCACTATTACGAGAAAGGGCCAGACCACCATACCGGGCGCGGTTCGCAAGGCGCTGCGGATAAAGGCTGGTGACACCCTGGAGTACAGTATCGAAGGAGAGCGTGCAACCTTTCGCGTCCATCCGGGGGCACGGTCATTAGCAGGGGCGCTTGCGAGCAAGAAGGGCAAGAAACTGTCATTTGCACAAATTCGTGAGGCTGCGGCAAAGGCCGCGCGCCGCCGCGACGGTTTGCAATGACGAGTCGCAGGCTCGTCGACACAAATCTGATCGTTCGGTTCTTGCGCAGGATCACGAAGAGCACGGCGAAATCGCCCGGAAGCTCTTTGAGGACTCCGACCGGGGCAACTTGGTCGTCATTATTCTGCCCGTCGTTCTAGCGGAAAGTGCTTTTGTGCTGGAATCGTTCTATAGACGTACACGCGTGGACATAGCCTTCGCGTTGAGTAGTTTGATTTCGAGCCCGGGTGTCGAGATCGAACGAGAAGCGGTCCATCTCGACGCTCTCGATCGCTATCGTACTACGCAGTTCCATTTCGTGGATTGTCTAATCGCGGCTACAGCAGCGGCGGAAAACACGCCTGTGGCTACATTCGATCAAGGCTTCCGCAAGTTCCCCGACGTACGCATAGAATTGCGATAATTGTTTCCAGTAGTGGTTGCAGTCAGGCTACTTCAGCTGCTTTTGCAGCGTCGCGAGCAGATTCAACGCCTCCAGAGGGGTCAACTCGTTGAGGTCGGCAGAACGAAGCGCTTCGAGCACGGATGCATCGAGCGCGGCGAAGCTGGTCTGCTGCGGAACGGGCGGTGCGGCACACGGAGAAAGCTCCTCTGTGAGCTTCTCTTCGCTTTGTTCGTGACGACGAAGGATCTCGCGGGCACGTGTGATCACAGCTTGCGGCAAGCCGGCCAGCCGGGCGACCTCGATGCCGTAGCTTTTGTCCGCGCTTCCCGGCTCCACGCGCCGTAGAAACACGATCTCGCTGCCCGCCTCCTGCACAGAAACGTGCACGTTTTTCACACCCGGCAGGAGTTGCTCCAATTCCGTTAGTTCGTGGTAATGCGTGGCAAAGAGCGTTCGCGGCCGCGCTCCGGCGTGAAGCGCTTCCACAACCGCCCACGCGATCGAGAGGCCGTCAAATGTGGCCGTGCCGCGGCCGACCTCATCGAGCAGGACGAGGCTTGCGGGCGTCGCTGTATTCAGAATGCCCGCCACTTCGCTCATTTCGACAAGGAACGTTGAGCGGCCGCGCGCCAAATTATCGGATGCGCCGATACGGGTGAACACGCGATCGACAAGAGGCAAGCGCGCTTGCGCCGCCGGCACAAACGATCCCATCTGCGCCATGACGGAAATCAGCGCCACCTGTCGCAGATAGGTCGATTTGCCGCCCATGTTTGGCCCGGTGATGATCAGCAGGCACTGTGTTTCGTCATCGAGATAGAGATCGTTCGGCACGAAACGCTCGCCGCGCTGCTCGAGGAGCCGCTCGATCACGGGATGGCGGCCTGAGGAAATCATCAAGATGCCGCGTTTTCGCTCCGTTGCGGCATCTCTCGGATCCCTAGTCGCCGACACCATCAAGCCTGTGCCGCCTGACTCTCCGATCGCCACACCGATTGCAGATTCCGTGAATTCGGGGCGGTTGTAGTGCCGCGCCACAGCGATTCGCGCGAAATTCACTAGGACGTCGAGTTGACCAATTGCAGCGGCCGTACGCCGGAGCCTGGGAGCCTCGCGTGCAATCGACTCGCGAATTTCGGCATAAAGGCGCCGCTCGATTTCGATCACGCGCTCGTCGGCAGTAAGGATTTTGCGTTCGTGCTCCTTGAGTTCGCCGCAAGTGAAACGCTCGGCGTTGACGAGCGTCTGTTTGCGTTCGTAATCGGCCGGAACGAGCGAGAGATTGGGTTTCGTGACCTCGATGTAATAGCCGAAGACCTGGTTGTAGCGAATTTTGAGTGATGCGATGCCGGTGCGCTTGCGTTCGCGGTCTTCCATTGCGGCGATGAACTGTCGGCCCTGCTTCGTGATGTCGCGGAGTTCGTCCAGTTCGGCATGAAAACCGCGCCGGATTACGCCGGGATCATTGGCGAGCGCCGGGGGATTGTCGTCAATACTGCGTGCGATCAGCGAATGAACATCCGCGAGCTCGTCCATTTCGTGCGCAAAATTTTCGAGGCGCGGCGCGGGCGAGGCGGCTGAGCGGATTGCGACGACGTTTGGCGCTGGCGAAGGCGCGTCGCTAGCTCCGCCAATCAGACGCCGCAGTTGCGGAATCTTTTCGAGCGATGATTTCAGGGCTAGAAGATCGCGCGGATTGGCAATCCCAATCGTGACGCGGCTAGTGAGGCGCTCCAGGTCGAGAATCTGTCCGAGCGTCGCGTAAAGCTCCTCGCGAACTACGGTGCGCGATTTCAAATCAGCGACGGCGTCAAGGCGAGCCTCGATTTCGGGAAGGGAAATTTCCGGGCGGATAATCCAACGCCGAAGAAGGCGTGCTCCCATGCCCGTAGCCGTCTCGTCCAAGGCGGAAAGAAGCGTCGCCGAGGCGTCATCGCCGCCCGATGGCTCGATCAGCTCAAGATTGCGAACGGTGACCGCGTCGAGCGCCATCGCCTCCTGCTGCTCGTAATAGGCGATTCGATCAAGGTGCTCGAGCCCAGTGCCGGACGGCCGGAGGGACGGGCCGGTGCCGTTGGACGATTCTTTGCCGACGCCAATCGAAGACGTTTCGCGCAAGTAGTGTACGATTGCGCCCGCCGCCGACGTGGCCAGCGGATGCCCCACGAGCCCAAATCCATCTAGAACTGCCACGCAAAACTGCTCTTCGAGCAGGCGCACCGCCTGATTGGTTTCGAAGATCCAGTCTTCCAGCCGGGTTTCGACCGCGCCAAGGCCGTTTGTTTCGGCGGAAGCCGCCGCTGGGAAGAGTGTTCGAGGCTTCGGCAGCAGAATTTCGCGCGGCCGCAGGATGCCCAATTCATCCCGGAGGCGAAATTCGGCCTTCCCGCCTGCAAATTCCGTTGCGCGGAATTCGCCGGTCGATAAGTCCACGTACGCCAGGCCAATCGCAGCGCCGGGCTGGCTCGCGGCTGTAACGCTCAACTCCAGCGAGCCTTGTGCCGAACTTTCGCCACTGGCTGAAGCGGCCATACGTTGGGCCTTCACGCGTCCGCCCTGGGCAACGCTGCCACGAGCAATTGCTGCCAGAAAGCTATTCTCTTTTTCCTGAATGAGAGTAGCCGCGGTGGCCGTTCCCGGTGTCAGTACGCGAATCACCTCGCGGCGAACGATCTTTTTGCCTGGTCCTGGCTCTTCCATTTGCTCGCAGATCGCCACGCGGTGTCCGGCGCGGACGAGCCTGGAAATGTAATTCTCAGCGGCATGATATGGCACGCCGCACATCGGGACCTGCTGGCCCTTTTCTTTATTGCGAGAGGTCAGCGTGATTTGCAGGATTTTTGCGGCAACGACGGCGTCATCGTAAAAAAGCTCGTAGAAATCGCCCAGGCGGAAGAGCAACAGCGCCGCCGGATGCTGCTTCTTGACGGCGTGGTACTGCTGCATCAGCGGGGTAGTCGATTCCGTCACGATTCCAATTGGCTCAGGCAGGGGAGCGATTATACTCCTTTCATGCTCAGGAAACCGCATACGCATCGCGAGACCGAAATTAAGCTGGCAATCAAGGACCTGCCGGGCGTGATCGAGAAGCTGCATGCCTTAGGGATCAAACCGCGTGGACGCGTGCTCGAACGGAATACGCTTTTTGACACGGACGGCTCTGATTTGCGGAGTCGCGGTCGCCTCTTGAGACTCAGGTCCGAAACTCCTGCTCCATCTGCGTTCGCCCCGGGTGGGCCGGAGCGGACGGTCTTAACGGCAAAATCCCCGGCGCCAGCGGAGGCCGAATTGAGAAACCCCGAATTCTATAAGAGCAATTTGGAACGGGAAGTGGTGCTACGCGCTTCGAAGAGGGCA
This sequence comes from Candidatus Acidiferrales bacterium, assembly GCA_050746865.1. Lineage (GTDB taxonomy): Bacteria > Acidobacteriota > Terriglobia > Acidiferrales > UBA7541 > Palsa-295. Next base: position 7,504 of record JBOGMU010000081.1, on the reverse strand, counting down.
CCGGGGGCAAAGCGCACGTTAGTGGACCGGGGATGGCCGTTTGCCCTTGGATGCTTAGGACTGCGGTCCAAATTTCGCTACGAAAAATACCGGACGGCTTTCCGGGCGAACGGACTCCACGTCGAATTGGACGAGACGCCTGTAGGCACATTCCTTGAACTTGAAGGTAAGCCCGAAGCAATCGATGGCTTCGCGCGTCACTTGGGCTTTGGCACAAAGGATTACATTCGAGCGACATATTTTGAGCTTTACGCGGCGGAGCGCCGGAAAAAAGGCCGTCCCGTGGCTCATATGGTCTTTTCGAAATAAAAATCTCGTCAGATCGCACTCTTTGCTTGACAAACTTTTCGTATCACTTTAGTAGTCAATTCGGAGGCCCACGAAAGAATGGAAGTTGGTGTGCCTAATTCGGAGCCTTGTGGCGTAGCGAGTTTACGCGGCAGAGTCGTAGGTTCCGGTCCACAGCCGGCTAGCAACGTTCTTAGGGCGGAAAGCGTCCGTGTGCGGCCAGACTGGTTGCGCGAGCGGGCTCGCGTGAATCGAGAGGCGAGGCCCGGCCTGACATAATCGGAGCGGCATTTTTGCCTGCCCGGGGATGCGGCCGCTGCCCCGGGCATTTTTTTTTGCTGGAATTCGGCTGGGTGGCCGATTGAGAGGTGGGGAGATGGCTATGTTGCACGCGACCGAGGTCCTGGGCGCCGACGCCCACGATGCAGCCGGCAACTTTGTCGGCAAAGTTAAGGAAATGTTTATCGTTCCGGACGAGCAGCCCAACCGCATCTCGCGGCTGCTTCTGGGCAGGGGGCAGTACCGTCCACTGGTCGCCCGCGCCGACCAGATCGCCTCTGTCGAGCCGGGAAAGGTCAAGCTTTCCACGGATGAGTCGGACCTCGAGCTTTATCAGCCCAATGAGGCTTGGCTCGCGATGCGCAAGGACCTGCTCGACCAGCAGATCATCGATACGCATGGGCGTAAGGTCGTCCGTATCAATGACGTGGACATGGATGAGCAGAAGACCAATGGGAACACCGAGCTGCGGATCACAAACGTGGATATCGGACTGCCGTCAGCGGTGCGGCGATTGTTGCAAGGCGTGGTACCGCCGATGGCCATTCGCCGGATTCAATCAAAATTGCCCGCGAGGACGATCCGATGGGAATTCGTCAACCTGATTGAGTCTGACCCGCTTCGCCGGGTGAAGCTAAAGTTATCGAGTGACCGGCTTGCGAAGCTGCACCCAGCCGACCTGGCCGATATTGCGGAGGAGCTTTCGCCCGCCGAGCGCCAGTCGATCTTCGATTCACTGGATGAGGAAATCGCCGCCGAAGCCATCGCCGAATTGGACAAGCGGCTCCAGACGCAGGTCGTCGAAAAATTGGACCCCGAAAGGGCCGCCGATATTCTGGAGGAGATGAATCCCGATGAGGCCGCCGATCTGATCGCCAACTTGCCTCCCGAGAAGTCCCGGCAAGTGCTGGGCGAGATGGAACATCGGGAGGCGCACGAAGTCGAGGAGCTTTTGCGGTTCGGCGAGGATACTGCGGGCGGCATGATGAATACCGAAATCGTGGTCGTCGGCGAGGATGCGACGCGCGGGGAAGTGGTCGATTACATCCGTTTCCATGAAATCGCCTTGGACCAGCTTGACAACATCGTAATGATCAACCGCGAAGCGATGTTTGCGGGAACGGTTCCGGTTGCGCGGCTCGTGCTGGCCAGCGGCGACGAGCGCATGGCCGATCTGGCGTTTGTCCCCGTGCTGTCCTTGAAAACGGATGCGCATGAGAACGAAGTTTATGAACTGTTTGACAAGTACAATTTACGCAGCCTTACCGTGATAAACGATCTGGGCCGGCCGTTCGGCGCGATCACGGTAGACGACGTGGTGGGCCGGCTGCGGGCAAAGCTGTGACGATAAGCGTTTAGCGGAATCATGAATACCTGGATCACATTGACGGACACGGTCTCGCGGCTCGCCGCACGCGGCAAGGATCTCAACCGCCGCACGCGCTCCTGGCGCAAGCGAATTGCGCTGTTTCTCGCGGTTGTGGGCCCTGGGCTGATCACGTCCAACGTGGATAATGACGCCGGCGGAATCAGCACGTATACCGGAGCCGGGGCGCAATTCGGCTACGCGCTGCTCTGGTCGCTGATTCCGATGACGCTTGCCCTCTACGTCAGCGAAGAGATGTGCGCGCGCATGGGCGTCGTTACCGGGAAAGGGCTTTCTGACCTGATTCGCGAAGAGTTCGGCTTCCGCGCAACGTTTTTCGTGATGGTTGCGGCGCTATTCGTGGACACGGGTAACACGGTCGCTGAATTTGCCGGGGTCGCCGCTTCGTCCGAAGTGTTGCATGTGAGCAAATACATCGCGGTCCCACTGGCGGCCATCGCGGTGTGGCTGCTGGTGGTCTACGGAACGTATAAGATTGTCGAAAAGATATTTCTCGTCGCATGCGTGTTCTATTTGTCTTACGTGGCGTCCGCGTTTCTCGCTCATCCGGATTGGCTTTACGCCGCGAAATCGACGGTAATTCCTTCCGCGCACTTTAACGTACCTTATGTGCTGATGCTCATCGGTCTTGTAGGAACGACCATCGCACCGTGGCAATTTTTCTATTTGCAGGCCGGTTTCGTTGAAAAACGCGTTGGCCCTCGACAGTACAAGCACGCAAGGCTTGACGTGCTGGTGGGTAGCATTTCCTGCATGGCGATTGTTTTCTTCATCATCGTGTGCTGTGCCGCGACGCTCAACGGGAAGGGGCTGACCAAAATCTCCGACGCCGCCCAAGCTGCACAAGCCCTAGTGCCGCTGGCAGGAAAGTGGGCTGGATTTCTTTTCGCATTCGGCCTGCTCAATGCGTCTCTTTTCGCGGCATCGATTTTGCCGCTTTCAACGGCGCACGTGATCTGCGAAGGCATGGGTTTCGAAGCGGGACTCGACCGCAAATTCAGGGAAGCGCCCACTTTTTACACTCTATACACGCTGCTGATCGTTGTAGGCGCGGGAGTCGTACTATTTCCGAACAGCGACCAGGCGCTTTGGAAAATTCTGATCTATTCGCAGGTGGGCAATGGCATCTGGCTGCCGGTCGTGCTGATTTTTATTTTGCTGCTGATCAATCGGCGGGATCTCATGGGCGATTATACGAACACGTTGACGTTCAACGTAATCGCGTGGGCGTCAAGCATCGTCATGATTGTTCTCACATTCGTGCTCATATACACATCGATTTTTCAGCCTTCCTCAGCTGGCCTCTCCGGCATGCTCGTCCATTTAACGCGGTTCACCAAGTCCATCAGATTATAATGTTGCCGCCAAAACGCGGCGGAGAGAAGGAGTTGCACTCGATGGGCAATGTGCGGCGAACAATTGTAGCTTTTGCTGTGCTCGGGATTTTTGCCATGTCATCGGCACGTGCTTGCGCAGCGCAAAGCGCAGCTTCGGCAAATGAAGTTACGACTGCTGCGTCTGCACAGCAGAGTGCCGTCAGCCCCGAACAGGAGCGGCTCCTCAAATCAACAGAAGCATTCGTTCGCGATCTTTACGCGTGGGGACCCGATTACAAAGTGACGGTCGGGCCTCTGTCGCCGTCGCCCGCTGCGGAATATTACAAGGTTCCTCTTCAAGTGACCTTCAACGGCCAGAGCGAAAACGGAGAAGTATACGTAAGCAAAGATGGCAAGACGGTTCTGCGCGGCGACCTGTTCAGCCTGCACGGCGACCCGTACGCGCAGGTTCGCGCGCATCTTAACATTGCAAGGAATCCAGTGATCGGCCCGGAAGCCGCTCCCATAACGCTGGTCGAGTTTGCGGATTTTGAATGCCCGCATTGCAAGGAATTTAACGACGACTTCGCAGCGGTCCGCGCGAAATACCCGCAGGTACGGCTCGTCTATAAGGACTATCCGCTCGTGGACATTCATCCGTGGGCCGAAACCGCTGCCGTCGCCGGCCGGTGCGCGTACATGCAGTCACCGGACGCGTTCTGGAAAATGCATGATGTGATCTTCAAGAATCAGGACAACATCACTGCCGATACCGGGCCGACGCGATCACTTTGGGCGTGAGCAGCACGCCGACGATTTACGTGAATGGACGGCCGGTTGTCGGCGGCGACCCCGCGACCGTCGAGCAATACATCGAATACGAACTCCACTCAAAATCAAAGCCATAGATGCAACGCTGCCGTCGCTCTATTCGTTCTTTATAAGCAGCGCCGCGAAAAAGCCATCCGTTCCGTCCCTTGCGGGTGAAGTCCGAAATGCGCCTGTGTCGTCAAAGAATTGTGCAGCGTTGAGATCTGGCGCCAAGTGAGAGTTTAGCGCGTCGCTCATCTCTTCGGCATCGGCCCGCCGAATATTTCCGACTCTTATCGCCTCCTCGATAACGCGGTCGTTCTCTTCCGGCTCCATCGAGCATGTGGAATAAAGAATTTTGCCGCCCGGTGCCGCCTGGGCGATAGCATTCCGCAGGATCGCGACTTGCAGGCGATGAAATTCGTGAAGCTGCTCGGGCTTTAGACGCCAACGAATTTCCGGGTGCCGCGCAAGCGTTCCCGTACCGGAGCACGGCGCGTCCACAAGAATGCGCTCAAATTGCTTTGCGAACGGCAGCGGCTTTCGAGCATCAACCGCCACAAGATCAATGTGATCTAAACGAAGGCGGGCGAATTGCGCTTTGCAAGCGCGCAGCCGATGCGCATAAAGATCCGCCGCGAGAACCAACCCGCTTTCGCCAGCCGCTCTCGCGAGTACCGCTGTCTTTCCACCGGGTGCTGCACATAAATCGAGAACACGATTGCCGGACTTCACCTTAAGCAGCAGTGGCACGGCTTGCGAAGCCTCGTCCTGAATGGAAATTGCGCCTTCACGGAAGGTTTTCGTGCGGGAAGGACTTCCGCCAGAAACGGAAAATGCGTTTTGCAGCAGGCGACCTTCTTCGACGCGCAAGTGAGCGCCCCTGAGTTGCTCGAATATCGCCTCGCGAGCATTTGCGTCATTCAGAGAGCATGTCAGGCGCGGCGTGCAGTTATTTGCTTCGAGCAACGCGACTGTATCCACTTCGCCTAAGCGCGCCAGCCATCGTCCAACCAGCCATCGCGGATGCGAATGAAGAATCGCAAGGCGCTCGACGATCGGCATTTCCTTTGGCAGGAAATCCGCAGCCGGCTTATTGGCGTCATGTGTGGCCTTGCGCAAGACGGCGTTTACAAGCGACGCTGCCGAAGCTTTCCGCGCACGCTTCATCAACTCGACCGATTCGTTTACCGCGGCATGCATAGGGACTTTCCGCATAAAACGCAATTGGTAAAGGCCGAGCCGCAGAGAGAGCGCCACAGGCAAATCGAGCCGCGCAACGGGCTTTTCTAAATTTCGCCCGAGCAGAAAATCGAGCGTGCCGCGCCGGCGCAACACTCCCATCGTCAATTCGGTCGCCAAGGCAGCGTCGGTCGCCTTGATGTTCGCATCGAGCGCCGCATGCAGTTCGTCGCTCGCGTAAGCATCTTCGCTTTCCACGCGCTGCAACACATCGAATGCGATTCGCCTTGCAATAGAAATAGCCATGGCAAGATCACAGCACAGCAAACCACGCGCGCAAAGCTGTTTGTGCCGCTGCACTCAAATTCAGCTGTGTCAATCTATTGCGTGGCTAGCGGGTTTGCCGGATAATTAAAGTGCCCAAGCCCGAGGAGAGAGGATGACGTTCAGCCGCCGCAGACTGGCATTCGGTGTCACCGCTGGTGTGTTATTTGCGACCCTTTTTGCGTTTCCGCAAGCTGTTCCCGCTCAAGAACACGTAGTCAGCTCCGCCGATCTGCAGAAGGACGTCGCAAGAGCGGCGCAGGTTCGCCAGGAGCGCATAGCGAAAATAGATAAGTTTCTGTCTACAGACCAGGTGCGAACAGCGCTGAAAACGGCGGACGTGGACTATGACGTCGTGCGAAGCGGCGTCTCCACTCTCAGCGACGACGAGTTGGCGCATCTCTCGGCCCGCGCGGATGAGGCGCAGAAGGATTTTGCGGCCGGCGCTCTCACAAATGAGCAGCTTACCTATATCATCATCGCGCTCGCAGCCGCGGTGATTGTCCTGATCGCCGTGCACTGATCTCTCCCACGACGTTTTCTCCTTAACAATGAGACGCATGGTGGCAAGCTCGCTAGACCGCACAATCCGGTATTTCCTTTCTGGCTGTGCGGTCTTCTGCCTTGTCGCAATCGCAGCCGCCGCGCCCTCTGGAATTTGGCTCAATGTTCCATTTATCGCGCAACCGGAAAACGGTTGCGGCGCCGCATCCGCGGCCATGGTGATGCAATATTGGGACAGCGATTTGCATCGCGCGCACTCTGGACGCTCTGACGTAGAGACAATCCAGCGGACGCTCTACTCAAAACAAGCGAAAGGAATTTTTGCTTCGCAGCTCGAAAAATATCTCAAGAATTCCGGCTATCGAACGTTTGCGATTCGCGGCGAGTGGGAGGATTTGCAGGCGAACATTAAAAGGGGGCGCCCGCTCATCGTTTCGCTCGCCCCATCAGGGCCGCGCCATCCGCTGCATTACGTAGTCGTCGCCGGAATCGATTCGGATGGCGGAGCCATCTTCCTTAATGACCCTGCGCAACAAAAACTGTTACGAGTCACCAGAGCGGATTTCGAAAAGCAATGGGCATCAGCAGGGAACTGGACCCTGCTTGCCCTCCCGAATTGAAACTCAGCATAAAAATTGCGCTTTTGTTGGCGCTCTTGTGCCTGTGCTCCGATTCGTGCATGTGCCAGACACCTTCCGCCGAATCCGTGCACGAACTCTACGAGCGGAAGCAGTATGCAGAAATCATTCGACTCGTTCCGGCATCCGCTTCCAACTCTGCTGAATTGGATTTGTATCGCGGGCTGGCGCTTGCACAGTTGCAGCGCTTTTCCGAAGCGAAGGCATCGCTCGAAGACGGCGAGCGAAAGAATCCGCGCGAAGAACGTTTTCCCGTCGAGCTGGCCGGGGTCGCCTATCGCACAAACGATCTCAACGAGGCGGAACGTGACCTGCGACGCGCGTTACGTCTCAAGCCGCAAGATTCGTACACCCTGAATTTTCTTGCAACGGTTTACTTGCTGCGCGGAAATTTACCGGCGGCGCTCAAATATTGGAATCGCATCAAAGCGCCGCGAGTGTCGCAAATCGAAGAGAGTCCGCAACCGCGTGTTAACCGACCATTGCTCGATCGGGCGATCACTGTTTCTCCTTTATCGACGTTGCGGCTGCGCGATTTCGAGACCTCAGACGCTCTGGTCGGCGCACTCGGCATTTTCCCGAATCGCCATTGGGAACTGCGGCCTGACGGTCCTGATAACTACAAGCTTATTCTTCACTCGTTCGAAGAGGGCGGTTGGGGCGTGAACAAATGGAGTGCGGCGCTCTCGCTCGTTCGCGGCCTGCCCTACGAAACTGTGTACCCGGAATATCGCGACGCGCACGGGGCTGCGATCAATTTCGATTCACTCGTGCGA
>JBOGMU010000080.1:0-21028 GCA_050746865.1 Candidatus Acidiferrales bacterium | reverse complement strand
AAAAAGCCGCTAAGCCATTTTCTTCCGGGCACGCGCGTCTTTTCGATGGGCACGGCCGGATGCAACATGGGTTGTTTCTTCTGCCAGAACTGGGACATTTCCAAATCCCGCGCCGACCAGGCTAACTCGGCGCACATGCCACCGGAAGATGTGGTCGCGCTCGCGATTGAAAACGGTTGCCCTTCGATTGCCTTCACATACAACGAGCCGACGATCTGGGGCGAATACGTGATCGACATTTGCCGGGCCGCGCACGAACGCGGGCTCAATACGGTGATGGTGTCAAACGGCTACATCACGCGCGAAGCCTTTCACGATATTTACGATCATGTTGACGGGGCAAATATCGACTTGAAAGCCTTCACTGAGAATTTCTACGGACGGATTACTCTGACGCATCTTAAGCCCGTGCTCGATACGCTCGAATGGCTCAAGAATGAAACGAATGTCTGGTTCGAGTTGACGAATTTAGTGATTCCGACTCTGAATGACGCGCCCGAGGAGACGCGTGCGCTCGCCGAGTGGGTTCTCGAACATCTCGGGTCGGACGTTCCTTTGCACTTTACCGCATTTCATCCCGATTTTAAGCTGCGCGATAAGCCTCGCACGCCGCCGGAGACACTTCACAAGGCGCGCGAGATCGCCACGCAAGCCGGATTACACTACGTCTACGAGGGGAATATTTACAGTGAAGCGGCGAATACCTCGTGCCCCGAATGCGGCACGCTTCTGATCCGACGCTTATGGCATGACGTACGCGAGAACCGGCTCCGCGAGGGCCGCTGTCCGAAATGCGGTCTCGCCATTCCAGGCCGGTGGTCCAATCCGCATGGGACGACACCACCAAGACTGCCAGCGCGCCGCGTCGCACAGGACGGCGTCGCCGTTTCAAAGTATTCCGATCTGAACCTCTAGTTTTGGGGTAGATGAAGTTGAGCGGCCCGCATCGCAGGCCGCCCGATTACGCTGTTAGAAGCTCAGCTTGGCCATGAATTCGAACTGGCGACCGTCTCTTCCTCCATCGCGGCCCACATTGGCCAACCCGTCCACTTGTCCGAAGGAGCTCGAATTTTCATCTCCATTTGGGTTGCTGAAATGAGGTGTGTTGGTGAAATTGAACGATTCGGCCCGGAATTGCAACGTGAAGCGCTCCGAAAGCCGGAAATTGCGCCCAAGCCCGAAATCTATATTGAACATCGGCGGACCGTGCAGGAAATAGAAAGGCGCAGTCCCGAAGCGGTTAAGATCGGCGACGGGCGCAAAGGCGGTTGTGTCAAACCATTTTGTGTTTTTGCCGTACTGATTCAAAATTGCAACCGACGGTTTCAGCAGGTCCGCCCGCTGTACGTTTCCGACCGTGGCATTTAAGTTGGAAGACGACGACCCGCCCGCATGAAGCTCGAAAACGCTTCCGGAAACTTTTCGGATCGTACCACTCAATTGCCATTCTCCCAGAATCGCGCCAGCTATTCCGTGCTCCATCCAGTGTCCTCCGTGTCCGAATGGCGACGCGGCAATGAACGTCGTTGAGAAGGAATGCCTGCGATCCTGCGGTGCTAGTCCTTTGTTCAGGTCAAAGAACGCCGGGGTCTGAATGTAAGGGCCATTCTTTTCGTTTGAATATCCGGCGATTCCGATTGTCTTTGAAAGCGTGTAGTTCACCTCGACTTCATAGCCTGCAGCAAACCGATGCTCGAGCTGCGTCTGCAGGGAATCATAGTGATTGTTGCCGATGGGTGTGATTATCGAAGTCGTGCCCTGGCGGCAACCGAGAAGTGTTGTGCCAGTGTCACTTGGGCAGGTTGCGTAATCGAAGTTCAGCGCCTGACTTGGCCGGCCGCCGCACTCCGCTGCCTTAAGACCCGGCACGCATCCTGCTGGGCCAATAGGAGTCTCGGCGTTCATGTCGATGTAGCCGAGCTGCCGGACCGAGCGCGTTGCTACATAGCCCGCTTGCAGGACCCAGCCCTTTGAGAACTCCTTTTCCAGCATGAAATTCCAGGACTGGATGTATCCGCGACGCAGATTGGTAGGCGCAGTTACGAGATTAACGTCTCCGGGGATGGGCACCTCGCCTTTTGTCAGGTCAGGCATGGCAGGCAGTGGAATTCCGATCGGCAGCGTGACGCCTGCGGTGCTGTTTTGCAGGCTGGCGGCATCCAGAACGCCGGACGCTTGGTAATTATTGGCGGGCGTGACGTAGAGTGGGATTAGCACGGGATAGTTGGTCCGCTCGGCATCCGCGATGTTGTAAGGCTCGTTCGTGATGCCGTAACCGCCACGCATCACAAAACTTGGCCATATCCGGTAGGCAAGCCCAAACCGCGGCGCAAGTTCGGCCTTGCTGACCGAGACACCGCAGTCTGTCGGAATGCCGCCTTCGCCGCAAATTTCCATCATGTTCTTGGCGGCATCGTAGCGTTCCATTCCTCGGCTCCCGCCTCGAGTGGGCATCGGATAGTATTCCCAACGGAGTCCGTAGGTGACAGTCAGCTTGCTCGTGGCCTGCCATTGATCACCCGCAAAAAGGCTGAACTGATGCGTTCTCGCGTGGAAATAATCGGGAACGAGAATGTTTTTTCCGTAGGCAGTGTCCAGGCCCAGAAGAAAGGTTGCGTAGTCGTTATAGGCGTTGGTGCTTGAGCCCTTTCCGGTAACGGAGCAATTGGCACATGCCGTCGGGCCAGAGCCAAAGGCAAACCCGCCTGCACCCGGCATCGCAGACCCGCCGGCGTTCCATTCCGGCTGCTGCTCATTAAGGTGTAGCAGGAAAATGGAGCCGCCGAAGCGCAATGTATGGCTATTGTGAATCCAGCTTGCGTTGCCGCTCCAGAAGAACTGCGGGTCGTTACGCAAGTACGGCATGTAATTGTTGTGCGTGCCAAGGTCGGTGAAGCTGCTTACGGCAAGTCTTGGCCAGCTCCCTTCGAATACGCGGCTTCCATTGGTACCAGGAATTCCCAGCACATCGAGCCCTTCGTTCTTGCTCAGGTCGAGCTGCTCGGAATCGGTAACCATTCGCGTGACTCCGAAATCGCCGTCGATCACTAAGTGTGGGGTCGCTACGTAGTTGCCCGTAACCGCGACGGTAAGAGTGTGCCCGAATGCGTGCCCTTCGTTTCCGCCGTAGCTGCTTATTGGTTCACCGCCGACTGCGCCAAACTCCTGCGGGTCCAGATCGTTGTAACGAAGGAATCCCAAATGGCCGTACATCGTGAACTTGTCCGAGACGTTCCAGTCGATTTTGTCGTCTGTGGTGAATCGATTGAACGCAAAATCTGTCGCCGCAAGATAGTTAGTCGATGGTGCCGATGACGATTTGCTCGGCAGAAAACGCCCGGGCGCTTGTTGCAGAAGAGCTACCAGCTTCTGTGATACTGGGCTGATCCGAGCTGTGGGAATCATATTCGGGCATGTGGCGCCAGTGCAGAGCGCATTGTAGTGCGCCGGATCGGAAGCGTTGTTTGTCGCGAAAATCTGCGTGCGATCGTTGCCCGAAGCGTCTCCGGTTGTCGGGTCATACACTACATCCGCATTGGGGTCCAGATTGTTCGAAGGATCATTCCCCCGCAGATCGCCCGCCATCATGGCCAGCGTGGGCACAGTCGCGTTAATGGTCGCGAACTGGCGCTGACGCGTAAATTCGACGTTAGAAAAGTAAAAAAGCTTGTCTTTCCTGATCGGTCCGCCCAGGCTTGCTCCAAACTGGTTGAAAATGTCCTTAGGCGTTGTCGTTATCTTGTTTTCAGAATCGAAATAATTGTGCGCCTCGAGCGCGTTATCGTAGTGAAACTCGTAAGCGTCACCATGAATCTGATCCGTTCCGCTCTTGATGTCCACGTTGACGGTTGAGCCGCCCGCGAGCCCTTGCTCGGGGTTGAAGTTGTTCGTCACCACGTTGACGGTTTGGATTGCATCCGATGACGGAACGTAGGCCGTATTTTCCGGTACCCAAATATTGAACTGGCTAACGCCGTCTACGCGAACGTCGTTGCCGTATTCGCTTGTTCCGTTTACGTTGAATTGCAATGCGCGTGATGGATTCGTGGGAATCGAGTGCGCGGTTGTGGGTGGATTGATCCCAGGGATCGTACCGAACAGGTATTCAAAATTGTTTCCGGGAGCAAGTGGCACGTTTTCGAGCGTAGTCGCCGTCAAGTCCTGATGGACGTCTGCCCGGTCGCTCTGCAAGAGTTGCGTCTGTGCCCTTACCTCGACGGTTTGCGTCATGGCGCCGACCTCAAGGGTTGCATCTACGCGCGCCACGCCATTGATGATCACGGGAACCGCCGTCTTGTCGAACGTCTTAAACCCCTGCGCCGATACCGTGATCGTGTAGGTACCGGCCCGCAAGGTGGAAATTGTGTAATTCCCGGCTGCGTCGCTGATCACTTTACGGGATAGATGCGTCTCCTGCTGAAGAGCGGTAACAGACGCACCGGGGATCGCGGCGCCGCTCGCGTCCTTGACGCTTCCCACCACAGAGCCGTACAGCACCTGTGCGCCCGCCGGCTGCGCCAAACACAAAGCGCAAACCAGACCGGCTATCGCCAGGCCAAATGACCATTTCCCTTGCTTCTGCATATACACCCCCTCGATCTTGGTGCTCGCACTTAGAACTGGAGTTGACGTAAACGTTTACATGGCTGTTTGCGGCCACCGTGCAGGCGCCGTAGGGAACACACCTCCGACACCCGCAACCCGATGTAGGACTCATCGGGCGAAGTCAGAGACTCAGACCGTGAACTGCATCAGGGGCTAACATGAGCGTCCGAGGCGGTCAACATAAATAGTTCTTAAAATCTCTTAATTTATCTTAATTCAGCACGTATATGGTAGGTATAGAGTCCAAGTAATATATTGAGACCCTTGGAGATGCAAAGAGCCGCGAAGTTCGCTTGCGCGTTATGCTCGCAAAGAATTCCCGCCGCCTAAAGTTTTACATGGCAATACCCCAAATACGTTTCTGACATAGGTTGCACTCGCTCGCGTGAACCGCCAGTGCCTCGCAGTCTGTCGCGGAAAAGCACGGACTCTACAGCAAAGCCTGTAGTGGACTGACTGAGGAGCGTTGACTGAGTGACGTTGGAGGTCCGGCGTGGTTTGCCATAATTGCCGCAAGTTGATCGCGCGCGGCGCGCGCAAAGGCCGGATCGGCTGTGCTAACCTGCTTTTGGAGGCCTCGTCATGTCCACCTCTTTCGAGCCGCGCACCTTCAAAAATTACATCAATGGAGAATGGGTCGCCTCTAAGAGCGGAAGAACGTTTGAGAACCGGAATCCTGCGAACCGCCACGAACTTGTGGGGCACTTCCCTGCTTCCGATGACACAGACATTGACGCCGCCGTCGATGCTGCCGATGCCGCGTTCAACAAATGGCGCCTGACGCCCGCTCCGCGCCGGGCCGAGATTCTCTTCCGCGCCGCCGAAATTTTGGTGAAGCGCAAAGAGGACTTTGCCCGCGCGATGACGCAGGAAATGGGGAAAGTTCTGGCCGAGACGCGCGGCGATGTTCAGGAAGCGATCGATATGACGTATTTGATGGCCGGGGAGGGCCGGCGCATGTTTGGCGATACGACGCCTTCCGAGCTGCCGAGTAAATTCGCGATGTCCGTGCGCGAACCAGCGGGGGTCGCGGGCTTGATCACACCGTGGAATTTTCCTATGGCAATCCCCTCGTGGAAAACCATGCCCGCGCTGATCTGCGGCAACACCATGGTGCTGAAGCCCGCGGAAGATACGCCGCTTTCAACTCTTCATCTGACGCAGGCTCTAGAGGAGGCGGGCTTGCCGAAGGGCGTGCTCAATGTGGTCTTCGGAGATGGCCCTTCCGCCGGTGCACCGCTGCTGAAGCATACGGGCATCGATCTGGTGAGCTTTACGGGTTCGACGGAAGTTGGACGGATGGTAAGCGAGGCTTGCGCTCCGACATTTAAGAAGTGCCACCTGGAGATGGGCGGCAAGAACATCATCATCGTGATGGACGATGCGAATCTCGATCTGGCCGTAGAAGGCGCGGTTTGGGGCGGGTTCGGAACCACGGGGCAGCGCTGCACGGCGGCTAGCCGTATCGCGGTCCACAAAAAGATCTACAAGGAATTCGCAGAGAAGTTCATCGGACGCGCTAAGGCGCTGAAGGTTGGCGACGGCTTGCGGTCCGAAACGCAGATGGGGCCCTGCATCAACGAGCAACAGCTTAAGACGGTGATGAATTACGTCGAGATTGGCACCAAGGAAGGCGCGAAGCTCGCGACCGGTGGGCATCGCCTCGATAAGGGGGACCTGGCGCACGGTTGGTTCCACGAACCGACGGTCTTCACGGATTGCAATCCGAAGATGCGAATCTGCCAGGAGGAAATTTTCGGTCCGGTTGTAGCGCTGATTCCGTTCGACACGTTCGATGAAGCCCTGGAGATTGCGAATAGGGTGCAGTATGGACTTTCGGCGGCCATCTACACGCGGAACGTGAATAATTCCTTCCGGGCGCTGCGCGACATCGAAACGGGCATCGTCTACGTGAACGCGCCCACGATCGGGGCGGAAGTGCATTTGCCGTTTGGCGGGATCAAGAACACGGGCAATGGTCATCGCGAGTCAGGCACCGCGGCGCTGGACTTTTATTCTGATTGGAAGACCTTGTATATCGATTATTCGGATAAACTACAGCGGGCCCAGATTGATACGCCGGAATGACGCCGGCTTCTTGAATGTTTTTTGGCTAACCTATTTTCGTTGAGCTGGTCCAATATTCGCATCGGAATGCCCCCCGGAGGTGTGTAGATGATCCGCAACTTTTGCAAGGTAATCCTCGTGGTTCTGGCCATCCTGCTGCCGGTTAGCCTTTCGACGTGGTCTCACGGACGGGGCGTGGATGCGGCGGCGGAGGTACTTCCGCCCGGCGGATGCATGCTCGGCATGGCGCAGAGCGCCGCCGCCAACGCCGTGAAGGCCACGCAGGCTTTTAATGTGGCGAATTTAGACCGCTCCGTTTCACCGTGCACTGATTTTTACGAATTTGCCTCCGGCGGCTGGGTGAAGGCAAACCCCATTCCTGCGGCTTATTCGCGCTGGGGTACATTCAATATTTTGCAGCAGCACAATGAAGACATTCTGCGTTCCATACTCGAAGACGCGGCGGCCAATCCGAAGAAATCGACGGATGAGAATTGGCAGAAGATCGGCGACTTTTACGCGAGCTGCATGAATGAGCCGCAGATTGAGGCCGCCGGCACGAAACCGCTTGCGCCGGTATTCGCCGAAATTGCCGGCATTAAGGACCTGCCTTCGCTTGAGGCCGTAATTGCGCATCTTGATCGCGACGGCGTGAACGCCGTGCTGAATTTCGGCTCGGCGGTGGATTTTAAAGACAGCACGATGCGGATTGCAGAGGCCGATCAGGGCGGGTTGGGCTTGCCGGATCGCGATTACTATCTTAAGACCGATGCCAAATCGAAAGCGCTGCGCGACGAATATGTGGCGCACGTGACGGCCATGTTCAAATTGCTCGGCGACGCGCCTGGCACTGCCGCCGCCGAGGCGAAAACCGTTCTTTCGATCGAGACCGCGCTCGCGCAAGGCTCGATGAAAGTGGAAGATCTGCGCAATCCGGACAACGTCTACCACAAGATGACGATGGCGGAGATAAAGACGCTCACGCCGCACTTCTCATGGACGGAATACATTACTGACGTCGGCAGACCGGAAATCGGCCAGGTAAATTCAGTCAACATCGCTCAGCCGGACTTTTTCAAGACGATGGACTCGACGCTCGCATCCGTACCGATTGCGGACTGGAAGACGTATTTGCGCTGGCACGCGGTGCATTCGTTTGCAACGGCTCTGCCGAAAGCATTCGTGGATGAGAATTTTGCGTTCTACGGAAAGACGCTTACGGGCACGCAGGAGATTCAGCCCCGGTGGCGCCGCTGCGTGCGTGCGGCAGACGCGCAATTGGGCGAAGCGCTCGGGCAATATTATGTGAAACAAGCGTTTCCACCCGCGGCGAAAGAGAAAGCGGTCGCGATGGTTCACAACCTGATGGATGCTCTTCGCGACGATCTGCAAACGCTCGACTGGATGAGTCCGGAAACGCGTAAGCAGGCGCTCGTGAAGCTGAATGCGATCATGCTGAAGATCGGCTATCCGGAAAAATGGCGCAGCTATGCCAATTACCGTGTGACGCGCGATCCTTATGTTGTGGATATTGTCCGCGGTAACGCGTTCGAGACGGGATGGGATCTGGGAAAAGTCGGCAAGCCCGTGGATCGCACGGAATGGCAGATGACGCCGCCCACCGTCAACGCGTACTACGATCCCACGATGAACGAGATCGTCTTCCCTGCAGGAATCCTGCAGCCTCCGTTCTTCAATCCGAATGCCGACGATGCAATTAATTACGGCGGAATCGGCGCGGTGATCGGCCATGAAATGACGCACGGTTTTGACGATGAGGGCGCGAAGTTCGATGCGAAAGGAAATCTCAGCAATTGGTGGACGCCGCAGGACTACAAGAATTTTGAGGCGCGCGGCGACTGCATCGCGAAGGAGTTTGGCGGTTTCGAAGTCGAGCCGGGGCTGCATGAAAACGGCAAGTTGGTCGAAGGCGAAAGTATTGCCGACCTCGGCGGTTTAACCATTGCCTACCGCGCATATCAAAAGAGTCTCCAGGACAAGCCGGCGCCAAAGCCGATAGATGGCTTTACCACGGATCAGCGCTTTTTCCTCGGCTATGGCCAAATTTGGGCGAGCAACATCCGCATCGAACAGGCGCGCGTCTACGCGAATACCGATCCGCATCCGATGGACAAATTCCGCGTGAATGGCGCCGTCTCCAACATGCCCGCATTCGCAAAGGCGTTTAATTGCTCGGCGGGATCGGCGATGCAACGGTCCGAAGCCGTCCGCTGCCGCATCTGGTGAACGCCACACATTCCTTGGAACGCCGCCGGCAGCGTCTTGCCGAGGCGATTGCGTGGTGCGCGCTCCAGAAGCTCCAAAACAATCCGCTCGAAAGCGAAGACGTGAAGCGTCGACGTGCGCTCGGTGAACGCGCCGCGAACCACGCCTTTGCTGCGCATCAACTCAAGGCTGCTAGTCCATTCAAATGGGTTACGCGTGGCAAAGTGAAGAAGATGAAGGACGAAGCCTTGCAGATGCTTGCTGAGGCGAATCTCGAAGCGATACGCCCGCTCGCCGAACAATTGCGGAATCCAGCGCTCAGACCTACGCAAACGCTCCGCGAGTGCAAGACACGGGAAGATCGCGTGGCTCTGATCGAGGAACTTAGCGAATCCCGGGCGCGTTCGCTGACGGACTCGGGCAAATACCCGGAGATACACATTGCTCCGGTGCTAGGCGGTCAAATCCTCCGATACGCGCCTGAACGGAGCCGTGGCGATAGAGCCCCCAGCTATGAATCGAAAGGCTTCTATGACGCCGATTCGTGCCCCCCTTGGGACACTTGGGTCTGGTTTGCGGCGGACGAACTGATTTCCTATGTGCCACGCCTGGTATGTGGCTTGGCTCAACACGGGCTCGAAGTGGATACGGCCGAATGTCTCCGTTGGGCGGATACGGCATTTAAATCAACAATTTTTGGCTTGTAGAGCTTTTTGCTGAGGCAGGCAAAGTTGACGGGGCTTGACCGCCCGTTTAGAATTCTGGGAATGAGCGCGCATAGGAATTTAAGCGGATGCCGCGCCTGGGGACTTCTGGCGGTATGACTTCAACCGTGCTGCAACAACGGCGCCATCAACAGATTCTGACGGATGTCGTGCGCGTCTACATCGAGACGGGCGAGCCCGTCTCCTCGCGCCACATCGCGAAGCGGCACATCGAGCCGCTTAGTGCAGCGACCGTCCGCAATGTGATGGCGGACCTTGAGGAAGAGGGATTTTTGTACCAACCGCATACATCGGCGGGCCGCGTGCCGACAGCCGCCGCGTATCGCTTTTTTGTCGAACAGGTTGCCGCGCAGGCGACGGCGAGCCCCGAGGACCGGCAATGGATCAAGCGCGAATTAGCGGCCGCGCAGACGCCGGAGGCTGTAATGGAGCGCGCGAGTCACGTATTGGCAGCCGTATCACGCGGACTCGGAATCTTCATTTCGCCGCCACTGGCGCGCAGTGTGGTGGAGCACATCCGCTTTCTGCTGCTGCCGGATGAACGCGTGCTCTGCGTGCTGGTCACGGAGGGCAGCGTCACGCGAGACAAGCTGATTCGCCCTGAAAGGGTATTCCGGCAGGAAGAGCTCGATCACGTAGCGGCTTATCTGAATGCGCACTATTCTGGTTGGACGCTCGAGGCGATGCGGGCCGATCTCCGGTCGGAGCTGGGGCGCGAGCGCGAACGCTATCGCAAGCTCGCCGATGACGCGCTCCTTCTTTGCGATGCGAATATTTTTGAGGATACAGGCGAACGCAAAGTGTTCATCGATGGCGCCGCACAGTTTGCTTCGGCGGTGGGCTTCACCAGTCAAGATCAGCTACGCGAACTGCTCGAAGCGATTGAAGAGAAGGACCGTTTGATCGCGCTGCTGAGCGGATGCATCGAGGCGCCCGAGCCGGTGCACGTCGAGCTGGGTCTCGATCAGATGTCACAGGCGGGCAAACATTTGGCGCTGGTGTCCGCGTCGTATAGCTCCAAGGATCAGGTGCAAGGGACGCTGGGAATCCTTGCGCCGATGCGCATGCATTACGAGCGCGTGATTACGGCTGTCGCCTTCATGGCACAATTCTTTTCAGAAGATCAGCAGGAGAACTGAACGTCTTGGCTCACAAATCCGAAAAACCAGAATTCAACGACTCAGGCGAAGTGCCCATTAACGCTGCCGCTGAAAACGATGCTCCGTCGCCGCTGGAAGAACAAATTCGCAAGCTAACGGCGGAGAAGGACGAGTTGCGCGACACTCTTTTGCGGCGGCAGGCCGATTTCGAGAATTACCGCAAGCGCATGGAAAAAGAGCGGCATCAGGAACGGCACCGCGCTGTCGAACATATGATTGAGACACTGCTACCCGTGCTCGATGCGTTTGACAACGCATTGGCGTCTGCGGAGAAAGATTCGGCGGCAGCGGAATACGTCACGGGTTTCGAACTCATCCGACGCCAGCTTTGGGATTTGCTCTCCAAGCAGGGGCTCACGCGAATTGAATCTGTCGGTAAAGAGTTCAACCCGCACTTTCACCATGCCATCGCGCGCGTGGAAACCAGCGAACAGCCGGACGGAACGGTCGTCGGCGAACTCCAGCCGGGGTACACGTTCCATGAGCGCGTGCTGCGGCCGGCAATGGTTCGCGTGGCCGCTGAGCCCGAGCATTCAAAACGGGAAAACTAGCCAACTAGTCGGCGCGGACTACCGATAGGGCGATAATTTGCTCCCCGCGCCGGCCGGATCCTGCACCTCAACTGCCGTATTGAATGATTTGTTGTTGTTTATCACATTCCCATCGGAGCCGGAGACTTTTAAGACGCCGAAGGCCGCTTCGTTGATCGTATTCTGTTGCACCACGTTGTCATTTCCGGAGATGAAAATTGCGGCGCGGTCACTATGAGTGATTGTGTTGGTTTGCGCGTCATTGTCGGTACCGATTAGTTCGATGCCGTCCGCAACCATTGAGCCAGAGACCTGATTGCGCTCCACCTGCGCGTGTGTGCCGTTGATTGCAATCCCGACCTGCGCGACGCCTTCTTTATTGTGCTGCACGGTCACGTTGTCGGATTGAAAGACAAGAATGCCGGTAGCCGTATTGTCACAGGACTGCAACGACGTGCACGTTGACCACACGTTATTTGCAATTGTATTTTTCGTGATGCTTCCGGTGGCTCCAAAGCCGATTTGGATGCCATTCTGTACCGCGCCTGTGGTCGGGCCGATGCCCGTTATGACGTTATGATCGATTTGCACTTGTGTGCCCGACTCATTCGCCGTAATTCCGTTCTTCTGATAATCGTGGATGCTGCTGTTCTGAACGTTGACCACGGACATTTCTCCGCCGCCGCTCTGGACCAGGATGGCATCGCCGCTTTGGCAGCCGTTCAGGCTCGGATTTAACATCACATTGCGAACTGCCACGTGATTCACTTCGCCGGACGCATTTTGATAGAAGAGTCCGACGAGATCGGGCGAGCAACCGGTTATGCCGTTGTTCGTTCCGTCGACGATTACGTTGTCGATGTCGACGTCTGTGGTGTCTTTCACTAGCACGATCGCGGCGATTGGCTGGCCACTAGCCGTGCCGGTTGCATTGGCCGTTACACGGGCGGGCTCAATGACAACGGCATTCTCGCCGCGCAAAGTGACCGCCTTGGCGATGGTCACCTGTTCCTTATAAACGCCGGGACAAATTCGGACGGTGCCGCCCGGCGCAGCTGCATCAACTCCTGCCTGAATGGTGGGATATTGCGCGTTACAAGTCGCAGACTTTGTTCCGACAACGACTTGATTGGCCGCTTCGGCCGCTCCTGGCATAACCGCTGCGACCGGGATCGAAACTCCAAGGGCAAAGAACAAGAAAAGCATCGGGCGAGTCATCGGTGGTCTCCTCGTAATGCAGGGCGCGAGGGCGGGGCCAGTGGCGGGCTCAATGGATATACCACAATTCGGGGTTAAAGAGAGTAGTACCGGACGAAACTGCAGAGTCAAGCCGTGGTAAATTCCTTCCGGAGGCTTCGTGTTCCCGGCACTTTACGCAATCCTCGATCCCTCGCTGATTTCTGCTCCCCTCGTTCCGTTTGCTCAAAATCTGGCTATCGCGGGCGTTACATTGATGCAATTGCGCGATAAGCGCGGAACGGCTGGGCGAGTTTTTGGCGCCTCGAAGGAATTGGCTGCGGCTCTCTGCCCCGCGGGCGTGAAGTTCATCGTGAATGATCGCCCGGACATAGCGGCTATAGCAGGCGCTTCGGGCGTTCATGTGGGCCAGGACGATCTACCGCCTGCGGATGCGCGAAAGGTTGTCGGAAGCGGCTGCTGGGTAGGCGTTTCGACACACAACCTTGCGCAATTCCGCGAGGCCAACGCGACTTCGGCGGATTATATTGCCGTGGGGCCTCTCTTCCCGACGGCAAGCAAAGAGAATCCCGATCCTGTGGTTGGGCTGGAGCTTTTGCGCGAGGTGCGCAAGCTGACCACAACGCCGCTGGTTGCCATCGGCGGCATCACGCTGGAGCGCGCGGGCGATGTATTTCGCGCCGGAGCGGATTCGGTCGCTGTAATTCGTGACCTGATCTGCGCTGATAATCCGGCGCAGCGCGCGCGAGAGTACCTGGCCGTCGCCGCAAAGGTTGCCACAGAAAGGACTCGGGGCTGACGCTCCGACTCACGCAGGCGGACCAAATGGCCGGATCCACACAAACGACACCGCAAGCCGAAGGCTCAAAGGGCCTCGTAAAAGGCTTGGGCCTATTTGACGCGACGATGATCGTTGCTGGCTCGATGATCGGCTCCGGGATTTTTCTTGTTTCGGCTGACATTAGCCAGCAGGTGCGCGGCCCCGGCTTGTTAATTCTGATCTGGCTTCTCTCGGGCGTAATGACGCTGATCGGCGCACTCAGCTTCGGCGAGCTCGCCGGAATGATGCCGCATGCTGGCGGCCAGTATGTCTACCTGCGTGAAGCGCTCGGCAAAGCCTGCGGTTTTCTTTACGGGTGGACGATGCTGCTCGTCATCCAGACAGCGACAATCGCCGCAGTGGCAATCGCATTTGCGAAATACACGGCTGTGATCGTGCCGTGGTTCAATGCATCGCGCTGGATATGGAAAATCGGAACGTTCGGCCCGTGGCACTTCTTCTTCGGCCAGCTTGGCCCTTATAACGTGGGCCTCAATCGCCAGAATCTGCTCGCGATCATTTCCATCGTCTTTCTCACGTGGGTCAACACAAGGGGGCTGAGCCTCGGCAAGATCGTTCAGAACATTTTCACCGTGGGAAAGATTGCGTCGCTCGCCGGAATCGTACTGCTAGGCATTTTCTTTTCCACGGAGATCGCGCGGCACGCGAATTTCACGGAATTCTGGCGCAATGCCGGCCTTTCGTTGATGCATCCGTATCCGCCGGATAGTCCGCAATGGATGATCGGTACGATCACGCTGGTCGGCGTGGCGATGGTCGGTTCCCTCTTCTCGATGGACGCGTGGGGCTGCGTGACTTTCACTTCGTCTGAAGTGCGAAATCCCGGCCGGAATCTGCCGCTTTCACTCGCGCTCGGCACCGGACTTGTGGTCGTGCTCTATCTTCTAGCCAACGTGGCGTACCTTCGCATATTGCCCGTTACCGGCGATCCGAATGGAGCCACGATTCTCGCGCGTGGAATCGAATATTCCAGCGACGGGCGCGTCGCCACGGCTGTTGCAAGCGTTATATTCGGGCCTCTCGGCGCCGGTCTAATGGCGATCGCGATTCTCGTTTCCACGTTCGGATGCAATAACGGATTAATTCTCTCAGGCGCGCGGATTTATTATGCGATGTCCAAAGACGGTCTTTTCTTCCGCTCCGTAGGTACCGTAAACGCCAAACACGTTCCTGCCGTCGCGTTGACTGTGCAGTGCATCTGGGGCGCGGTCCTTTGTCTTTCGGGCACGTACAGCCAATTGCTCGATGCGGTGATCTTCTCCGAATTGATTTTCTATATTCTGACGCTTGCGGGTTTGTTTATTTTGCGCTGGAAGCGTCCAAATGCCGAGCGGCCCTATCGCGCTTTCGGGTATCCTGTGTTGCCGATCGTGTATTTGGCGATGGCCGCGTTTCTGGAAGTTCAGCTTCTGCGGTACAAACCACAATACACCTGGCCGGGCTTGTTTATCGTACTGTTGGGCGTTCCCGTGTATGCGCTGCGTGCTCTCTGGGCAAAGCGTGCGAGCGCACGACAAAAGGGCGAAACAGGTTTCGCGGGATAGTTTAAGGCGATTCGCTAACTGAAATTCCGGCGCGACGAAGCATCACTTCTTGGGAGGAACCCTGCAAATGGGCAATCCGTTGTTCAAAAAGAAGCCGATGGAGTGGCTGATCGAGGAAGCCGCCGAGGCGGGCGAGCATACTCTGAAGCGCACGCTTGGGCCTCTCTCACTGACGGCGTTGGGCATTGGCGCCGTGATCGGCGCGGGAATCTTTGTTCTCGCCGGGCTCGGCGCGCATTACGCGGGACCCGGCTTGATGCTCTCTTTCGTTATTTCGGGACTCGGCTGCGCGTTCGCAGCGCTGTGCTACGCCGAATTTGCCGCGATGATTCCTTTGGCCGGTAGCGCCTACACCTACGCATACGCCGCGCTCGGCGAAATTTTCGCATGGATCATCGGCTGGGACTTGACGCTCGAGTATGCAATGGGCGCGAGTACGGTGTCTGCTGGATGGTCCAATCACTTCGTCGAGTTTCTGAATATTTTTCAGATAAGAATGCCGCTGTGGCTAGCGTACGATCACTGGACCGCGCTTCGCAGCGCCGAGACGATGGTCGCGCAACAAATGGCGCGAACTTCCGATCCAAGCCTCGTTCCCGGCACTCAGTCATTCCTGACGAGAGCAGGCGATATCATTGCGGCGCAGTCCCCCGAATTGATCCGCCGCGCGCACGATCTTGTCAACGCTCCCCTGCTCTTCGGACATGAGTTCGCTTTCAATGTGCCCGCGTTTGTCATCGCACTGGTCATCACGGCGGTTCTGGTTGTGGGCATCAAGGAAAGCGCCACATTCAACTCCGCGATCGTGATCCTAAAGGTGGCCGTCGTCCTCTTCGTGGTGGTTGTTGGGATTCACTACGTGCATCCCAGCAATTGGGGCCACGACTGGTCCTCGTTTGCGCCAATGGGTTTTTCGGGCGTCGGAGCTGGTGCGGCGTACATATTTTTTGCTTACATAGGATTTGACGCGGTTTCAACCACGGCTCAGGAAGCGAAAAATCCCCAGCGGGATCTGCCGATCGGAATCATTGCATCCCTGGTGGTCTGCACTGTCCTTTACATCGCCGTCGCGGCAGTTCTTACTGGCATGGTGCCATGGCGCGAAGTGAACATTGAAGCGCCGCTCACCGTCGCGTTCCTCGATCGCGGCCTCACAAAATCCTCTTACTTGATTACCGCAGGAGCTTTGGCCGGGTTAACCAGCGTGATGCTCGTCATGCTGCTGGGCCAGACGCGCGTTCTTTACTCGATGGCCAATGATGGCCTGCTGCCAAAGAAATTCTTTGCCGCAATTCACCCGCGCTTCCGCACTCCCTACAAGAACACGATTCTTGTGGGCTTGCTGGCAGCTCTCGTCGGCAGCACCTTCCCTATCGACGATATTGGAAAAATGGTGAACATCGGCACGTTGCTGGCGTTCATCATCGTGTGCATCGCGATCATGGTGCTACGCAGAACAAATCCAGGTCAGCGCAGGCCCTTCCGTACGCCCTGGGTTCCAGTCGTTCCCATACTCGGAATTATCTTCAATGGCTATATGATGTATAAGCTTGGCGCGCTGAACTGGTATCGCCTGATTATCTGGCTTGTTGTTGGACTGGTCGTTTATTTCACGTATAGCCGCCACCACAGCCGCGTCCAGACTTCGGGCAAGCTGTAGCCGTCGGGCCACGCCATGCGTATTACATAGCAGCGCCAACGGATGAAAAATTTCGATTGCCGTCTTGGAGTAGCGGCCAGTTCATTGTCATGTCGCCCACCGATCCATTTTCGAAAGACAGCCTGAAGGAAATTCGCAGAGGCGCCGCGCCTGCGGATTGGGTGGCGCTCGCGATTGTCGGCATCGCGCTGCTCGTGCGCGTGCCAGCCGCGTTTGGTCATGAGTTCGCGCACACGGGCTTTCTAACGTTCCTCGGATTGGTCGCGGCTGCCTATCTCTTGGTTCGCCTGATCATCATCGTGCGCAGAACATTGCTTTGGCGGCTGCGAAATCGATTGATCGTGGCCTATGTTTTTATCGCCGTTGTTCCAATTTTGCTCCTTTTCGTAATGTTTGGGTTTGCAGGCTATCTTCTGGAGCTTCAGATCGGTGCTCACCTGCTGCGTGACGATTTGAAGCAGCGCGAAAATATGATCGCTGCCGATGCAGCCGCCATTGCCGGAGTCGTCGGCCGCGAGCCCGACCTGAAACCTGCGGCTTCAACTCCTCCGTTCCCCGGCGGACGAGGAGGTCGAGGCCGTGGACGCGGCCGTGGCGAGGGTCCGCCGCCACTGAGTGCCGAGCCGCCTCCCGGGATTCTTACGCCGGACCAACTGGCGAACATGAAAATTCTGAGCCGCCCCAGCGTTGCTGGCGTCATTGCTGCGGCACAGACGGACTGGCCCGACCTCAACGTTCAGTTAAATCTCGGCTCTGAATTGGTCCGTAACAAGCCATCGGGTTCGTTCGGAGGTCTGATTGAACTTCGCGGCCAGCTCTTCTTCGCGTCCGTGCAAACTCTGCCCGTCGCAGGCGGCAGGAACACAGTCCTTGTGGCTGCACCGGTTACGCCAGCGCTCCTCGACGCCTTGCCTTCAAAACTCGGTCCCATTCAACTTGAGTTGCTCACGCCGGTCGTGGGAAGCCGGGGGCCGGGTCCGCCAGGCGCCGGGCGCGGACAGAATGCTCCACCAGCAGCCCAAGCTGCACCGCCAAATGGACAACAAGCTTCGCCTCAAGGCGCGCCGCCAAATGCACAAGCGCCTTCGGGCCCTGATCAACTGCCGTTTGGCCGGGGCGACAATGCCTTTCGCGGGCCGAGCGGTCGCAATCGAGGACAGCGGCAGAGTTTCTCAATTCATGGAACTAACTATTACATTGGCCAGCGAATCGCCAGCACTTCGCGCACCATCGCGCCGCGCCAGTTTTGGGGCGACATGCAGATCGGCGGCCTTGCCACATTTGACGCGCTGCGCGTGCAGCGCGGCAACAGCGGCGCGGATTTGCCCGTGCAGGTCACTTACGCATTCCGCCTGTCAACTGTCAATGGCGACCTGCTGACGTCTCTCGGCGATTACGCGCCGCTGGTCACCGAACTGTTGCTTGCAGCGTTCATCGTTTTTCTTGTGCTTGAGCTATTCGCGCTGGTAACGGGCATTATTCTCACCCGCACCATCACGCATTCCGTCGCGGATCTTTATGGTGCGACGGTTCGCATTCGCAGCGGCGATCTCGCGCATAGAATTCGCATCGAACGTCAAGATCAGCTTGGCGCGCTGGCCGAATCGTTCAATGAAATGACAGGGTCAGTGTCCGAGCTGATCGACGAACAGAAACAGCGGCAGCGCCTTGAGAACGAAGTTTCGATCGCCCGGGAAGTCCAGCGACAGCTATTTCCAAAGAAATTGCCGTCGATTCCTGGCCTGGAACTTGCCGCGATTTGCCGGCCTGCGCGCGCCGTCAGCGGCGATTACTACGACATTATTCCGCTCGGCGGTTCACGTGTCGGCATCGCGCTCGCGGACATCAGCGGTAAAGGAATTTTCGCTTCCTTGCTGATGGCCAGTCTTCAGGCCGCTCTGCGCAGCGCCGCTTCACTGAACGGCAATCTCGACACCGCGCACATCGTCGAGCGTCTCAATCAGCATCTGTTCCAGACCACGTCAGACGATCGCTACGCGACCCTCTTTTACGCGGTGTATGACACGGAAACGCGAATTTTAAATTACACGAACGCCGGGCACCTGCCGCCGCTGCTCGTCACCGACGGCCACGTGCAGACTCTCGCCGAAGGCGGCACGGTGATCGGCCTCATCGAAGATGCGACTTATAACCAGGGCTCAGTCGAAGTAGTCCCGGGCAGCGTCCTATTGGTCTTCAGCGATGGCCTTACCGAGCCTGAAAATGTGTTTGGGGAAGAATTTGGCGTCGAACGCCTGCGCGACGAACTCCTGCGCGAGCGTAATGCTCCCGCAAATAAACTTGCCGAGGACCTGATCGAAAGTGCCGAGCGGTGGTCCGGCTCAGCCGAGCAAGCCGACGACATGACGGTCGTCATCGCCAGGATGGGCTGATCGGGCGAGCCACTTATCACTCACCTGCTCTTTCGAGATTTGCTGCGCGCGAATTTCGAGTAGTAAAGAACTCCCGAGACCGTTTTCGCATCGCGAATCTTTCCCGTGCGAATCCAATCTTCCGCTTGCGTCAACGTCACGATGCGCCGATCGATCTTCTCGTCTTCCTCCTGGCGCGACTTCCCTTTCGTCAGTCCTTCCGCGAGAAAAACCACCATCTTCTCGCTCAAAAATCCAGGCGAAGGAAAAAATTCGAGCAGCTTCGTCATTTTCTTCGCCGTGTAGCCGGACTCTTCTTCCAATTCGCGATGTGCGCCCGTTTCATAGTCTTCATTGGGCTCTTTGTGGCCTGCGACAAGCTCCCACATCTCCTGCGCCGCGGCGTAGCGATACTGCCGGATCAGCAGAATCCGCCCGTCAGGAAACACCGGCAGCACAACGACTGACCCGGGATGTTTCACCCACTCACGCATCGCTTTGATGCCGCTCGGCTCCACAATATGGTCGCGATAAACCTCCATCACGCGACCCTTGGAAATCAGGTCGCTGCTCACCACCTGAACTGCGGCGCTTTTCTTCACGCTCTCTCCCGGACGCTCATTTTTGATCGGCGCTCTGCACACCGGCGCATCGGCTGCCGACATTCTAACTCAGCGCCTGCGTCGATCCCGAAAAACTGTCTGTAAGCAAGTCTACAGCGAGGGCCGTCTGTTCACTAAAAGCGCCAGAATGTATACTTTCTGCGATCCGCCATGGCGATCAACACGATTATCGTCGATGACGAACGGCCCGCTCGGGACGAGCTGGCGTTTCTGCTCAAATCTTTTCCGGACGTGTCGCTGATCGCCCAAGGCAAGAATGGTCTGGAGGCCGTCGCGCTCGTCAAGGAACACGACCCCGACCTACTGTTCCTCGATGTCCAGATGCCCGGTCTCGATGGCTTCGGCGTCATCAAAAAGCTGCTCGAGCGCAAGCTGCGCATTCCACAAATCATTTTTGCCACAGCTTATGAGCACTACGCTGTGCAGGCGTTCGAAGTGAGCGCAGTTGACTATGTCCTCAAACCGTTCGATAAGACGCGCATAGCAAAAGCCATTCAGCGCGCCAGAAAACAGATCGAAGCTAATGCGCCCACGGACGAACGTCTCGAAAATTTGCCGGCGCAGCTCGGGAATGGTGCGGCACCCGCTCCCGCCAAGCCTTACGCTGCCCAACCGGTTAAGCTGCTTGTAAAGTCTCAGTCGCGGTTGCTCTTGATCGACGCCGAAGACCTGATTTTCGCCACGATCGATGATGGCTCGATCACGATCACGGCTCGCGATACAGAAGGCTTCTCGAACTACCGCACAATCGACGAACTCGCCGCAGCCCTCGATCCCGCCACTTATTGGCGCCCGCACCGCTCGTATCTGGTGAATATCAACCACATTCAGGAAGTCGTGCCGTGGTTCAAGTCGAGCTATGTCCTCAAAATGAATGACAAGAAATCGACCGAGGTTCCCGTCTCGCGTGCGCAAACAAAACGCCTCCGCGAACTCCTCAAGCTGTAGCGGCGCTGCTTGCTGCGACCCATCTCACTCGGCACCAATCACTCACGGGCCACGCCTTTGTTTTTCTGTGCTAGCATTCCCTATCACCTGAAGGCCATTTAAGGGGTTTTCTGCGGCTTGTCAAAACGCAAACGAGTCTTAAGCGGCATGCGGCCCACGGGCCGCCTTCACCTCGGCCATTATTTCGGCGCACTTTCCAATTGGTTGAAGCTCCAGGAGGAATACGACTGTTTCTTTTTCGTTGCCGATTGGCACGCGCTCACGACGCATTATGAAGATACGTCTTCAATCGCGGAAAACACGCTTCAGATTGCGATGGATTGGCTGTCCGTAGGGCTCGATCCGGAGAAGTCGACGCTCTTCATTCAGTCGCGCATTCTCGAACACGCCGAACTGCATTTGATCCTCTCGATGATTACGCCGCTCTCCTGGCTCGAGCGCGTCCCAACATACAAAGAGCAAATCGAAAACTTAAAAGATCGCGACCTCGGCACGTACGGATTCCTGGGCTATCCGTTGCTCCAGACCGC
>JBOGMU010000079.1:0-5835 GCA_050746865.1 Candidatus Acidiferrales bacterium | reverse complement strand
CGGCAGCGTCTACCGTAGCTTCGCAACGCGCGGTTCTTACTCCTTTCGCATCCTATTTGGTCTCTTTAAAAGGCATGCTCCCTGGCGCCGCATTTGTGAGATATTTTGCGGGCAGAAAGGACGGTGCACATGCATGCCAAGCGACAATTCGCATTTGCTGGATCGCCGGGGACTTTTGAAAGGATCGGCAGCGGCGCTGGGAAGCGCGCTGCTTCCAACCGAATCGATTGAGGCTTATCCGCAAGGGGTAAATAAGAACTCCAGCCCTTCGGCGCTACGCATTACGGGTTTGCGTGTGGCGACAATACGAAAGCCCGGGCCGAGTCCATGTACGATCATTCGCGTCGATACGAATCAGGGCGTCTACGGGTTAGGCGAGGTGCGGGACATGGCGAGTCCGACGTACGCGCTGGTGCTGAAGAGCCGGATTATGGGAGAGAATCCCTTACAGGTCGACCGGATTTTTCGGAAGATCAAGCAATTTGGAGGACCCGCGCGGCAAGCGGGCGGCGTGTGCGCAATTGAAATGGCGCTGTGGGATATCGCAGGCAAAGTTTACAACGTGCCGGTGTACGTGATGCTGGGCGGAAAAGTGCGCGACAAAATTCGCGTTTATGCCGATACGACAGAGTCGAAGGACCCAAAGGTCTACGCACAGCGCATGAAAGATCGCAAGGAACAGATGGGGCTCACCTGGCTGAAGATGGATTTGGGAATCGAAATGGTATCTGACAAGCCGGGCACCGTGACGGTGCGGAGCGACCTCACGGACTGGGAGAAAAACGAGGTGCCGCATCCATTGCTCGCAATGGAAGTGACGGATAAAGGCATCGCGGCGCTCGAGGAATATGTGTCGGCCGTGCGCGATGCCGTCGGAATGGAAATTCCGCTTTCGATGGATCATCTCGGGCATCTAGGAGTGAAATCGATCATCCGCCTCGGCAAGGCTTACGAGAAATATAACCTTTCGTGGATCGAAGACGTGGTTCCGTGGGAATACACCGACCTCCTCAAACAAATTTCGCTGGAAAGCCCGACGCCGATCCTGACCGGCGAAGACATTTATCTGAAGGAGAATTTTCGCACGCTCTGCGAAGCGCGCGCTGTGAGCAAGATTCATCCGGACCTCGCGACCGCGGGCGGAATCCTGGAAACGCACAAGATCGGAGACATGGCATGGGAATATGGCGTGCCGATGGCGATGCATTTTGCAGGGACGCCGGTGTGTTGCATGGCGAATGTTCATTGCGCGGCTGCAACACAGAATTTCTTGGCAATGGAGAATCATTCTCTTGATGTGCCGTGGTGGAGCGATTTGGTCGAGGGCGTCGAGAAGCCGATTGTAAACAAGGGATGGATCACAGTGCCGGATAAGCCCGGCCTAGGAGTGACCTTGAACGAGGATGCGGTGCGGCAGCACTTGGTGCC
The DNA here is from genome assembly GCA_050746865.1 of Candidatus Acidiferrales bacterium. Lineage (GTDB taxonomy): Bacteria > Acidobacteriota > Terriglobia > Acidiferrales > UBA7541 > Palsa-295. The sequence goes on along the minus strand of JBOGMU010000079.1, from coordinate 4,407 downwards.
GGGGACCGGATATTTTGAGCCGACCACGCAGTGGGACAACGAACGCTCCTGGGACCGCGAGTGGAGCTAGAAGAAGCAAAGCGTGCAAGCAACGATGGCCGCGGCTCGGGAATCAGATGAACTGGTTCCCATGCGCGTTCACTTCACTGCAGCGTTGTTTCTGATGGTGTCTGGATTGACGTTTTCCCCAAGCGCCATTTGCCAAGGTGCGCCAGCCGGCCCAATCGTGCCACAGCCTGGAATTCAGGCCGAACAAGCTCCGCCATCCTCGCACTCAAGCAATATTCGCGTCCAGGCGAACGAGGTCGTAGCGCCGGTCGTCGTCACGGGCAAGAACGGCCAGATGCTCCTCGACTTAACGAAGAGGGATTTTCGCGTTTACGACGACGGCAAGGAAGTGACGATCGATCATTTTGACGTAGGCGGCGAACCGCTTTCGATTGTCCTGCTCATCGAGGTGAGCCAACGCATCAAGCCGCTGCTGCCAGGTATAAGGAAATCGGGCGTGATCTTCGCACAGCCCGTGATGGGCCAGACGGCAGAGGCTGCCGTTCTGGAGTACGACGATTCCATGCGAACGCTGGTGAAGTTTACGACCGACCCGGATCCGCTGGAGCGCGCAATTGAAGACCTGCAGCCGGGCAATGGCGGATCGAATCTTTACGACGCCATGCAGCGAGCTATTTCCTTATTGGCGGAAAGGCCAGAGGGGCAGCGCAGAATTTTGCTCGTCGTCGGTGAGGCGCAGGATACCGGAAGCGGAAGCAGTTTGGGCGCTGTATTGCGGCGCGCGCAAGTGGAAAACGTGACGATCTATTCAATCGGTCTGAGTACTTCCGCGGCGATGTGGAGAACGAAACCGGATGGCGGCGGTCCGGCGATGCCGCCATTGCCAACAGGCAACCAGAAACAAGACCAGATGAACCGTCAAATGCAAATGGAGGGCGGCAACTTGATGGATCTTGCTGTATGGCTGATCGAAACCGGTAAAAACGCAATCGGCCCCAATGCGTTGGCAGTGGCAAGCAAATCCACCGGTGGACTGCACGTGAATCCGAAAAAGGATCGCGCAATCCAGAATGCGATGGACGCGATCGGGGGCGAATTACACGCGCAGTATACGATCGGCTATCAGCCGCCCGCGGATAAGCCGAGCGGATTTCATGAAATTCGCGTGACGGTAGACGAGCCCGGAGTCACTGTGCGGTCGCGGCCGGGATATTATCTAGCACCGCCGGGATCGTAAGAAGGCAACATTGCAGAGTCTATAGAGGCCTTCCGCTTCGCTCAGGATGATGCTGTTTTTTGCGGCACCGGCTTGTCAGATTTTCCGGCGAGCGCTTGAAGGGGATCGCCGATAAGGCAAACGGCTTTCCACTCATCGAGAAAGACGGCGCCAAGACTCTTGTAGAAATCGATCGCCGGTTTGTTCCAGTCGAGAACTTGCCAACGCATATAAAAATAGTTTTCGCGTGAGGCGATTCCCGCGAGATAGGCCAGCATCGCCTTCCCAATGCCTTTATTGCGGTATTGCGGCCGCACGTAAAGGTCTTCCAGAAACAAGCCCGCGCGGCCTCGGAAGGTCGAGTAGAAGTCGAACATGATGGCATACCCCGCAGGCAGACCTTCATACTCGGCAATAATGGCCCGGAACTTGGGATTTTCGCCGAAAGCATCGCGGATGATGTCTTCTTCCGTGACGCTGGTCTCGTGAAGCAGATGCTCAAATTCAGCCAGCTCGCGAATGAGCAGGTTAAGCGTTCCCGCATCTTGAATCGTTGCTGGCCGAACTAGTAGCTTGCCCGTCGTCGCTTCCATTACTTTTTCTCGGGCTCAGCTTCCTCTTCTTCTAGGATGGCTGCTGCAGCGGCGATTTCGTCGCCCTCATCGAGCCGCAGGAGCCGAACGCCTTGGGTTCCGCGGCCGGCTTCGCGAATCTCCGCAGAGTGAACGCGGATCACTTTGCCCTGGCTGGTAATGATCATGACGTCAGAATCTTCACGCACCTGCAAAGCGGCGACGACAGCTCCGTTGCGATCCGTCGATTTCAGGTTGATCACACCCTTGCCTCCGCGGGACGTGACGCGATATTCCGCGAGCGGAGTGCGCTTGCCGTAGCCCTTCTCGGAGACTGTGAGCATCAGCGACGTGAGCGATTCGCGAATATGATCGCTTTCGAGTTCGTCGAGATTTTGCGCCTCGTCTTTGTATTCCTTGCGGATAATTTCGAAATCGGGCTGCACGGCATCCATGCTCACGACGTAATCGTCCTTCGCGAGATCCATGCCATTCACTCCGCCGGCATTGCGGCCCATCGAGCGAACTTCTGTTTCGCGGAAGAGTATCGCCTGCCCATCGTGGCTCGCGAGGAAGATCATCTGCTTGCCATCGGTAAGCTTCGCACCGATCAGTTCGTCGCTCGAATCGAGATTGATGGCGATGATGCCCGAGGGCCGTGGGTTGGAAAATTCGGCCAGCGCGGTCTTTTTCACCGTGCCGTTTTTCGTCGCGAGGAAAACGTACCTGTTCTCCTCCTCCAAATTGCGCGCGGCGACGACAGCCATCAGCGTCTCACCTTCTTGCAGACGGACAATGCTGGTAATGGCCTTTCCGCGCGTGGCCGCAGCGGCTTCCGGGATTTCGTACACCTTCAGCCAGTAAATCCGGCCCTTCGAAGTGAAAAGCAAAATATAGCTGTGCGCGGACGCCGTGAAGAAGTGTTCGACGAAGTCCTCCTCACGCGTGCGCGCACCGATGCGGCCTTTGCCGCCGCGCGACTGGTGGCGATAGACGTCAACGGGAGTGCGCTTGATGTAGCCAGCGTGGCTGACGGTGATCGCCATTTCTTCGTCTTTGATCAGATCCTCGAGCTTGATTTCTTCCACTCGATCGACGATTTGCGTGCGGCGATCGTCCCCGTAGGATTTCTTGATTTCGTTCAGCTCGGCAACGATAACGCCTTTCAGCTTTTTGTCGCTGGCAAGAATCGATTGCAGTTCTGCGATGCGGTCGCGGATTTGTCCAAGCTCCTTGAGGATTTCGTCAACGGAGAGCTGCGTGAGGCGATGCAACTGCAATTCGAGGATCGCGTCGATCTGCGTGTAGGTGAGGCCAAAACCGGTGCCCGTGGCACCCGCCGCTTCGGCGAGCACGTCGTACTTTTTCGGATCGAGCTTTACGCCCTTGATCGTGGTTTTCTTGCCGCCAACGAGCACTTCCACGGATTTGTTGGTGAAGAATTCGTGCAAATTCTCGCGAGCATTGGCGCGGCTGGACGACCCGCGAATAATTTTGATTACGTCATCGATGTGGTCGAGCGCTATGCGATAGCCGAGCAGGATGTGCTCGCGTTCGCGCGCCTTGCGCAATTCGTATTGCGTGCGGCGTCGAACCACATCGACGCGGTGCTCGATAAAGTGCTTCAGGAGCTGAATGAGACCGAGTTCGCGCGGCTGTCCGCCGACAATGGCGAGCAGGATCATGCCGAATGATTCCTGCATCTGCGTCATCTTGAAGAGCTTATTGAGAATGATTTCCGGCTCCTCGTCGCGCTTCACTTCGATGACGATGCGCATCCCGTCGCGATCGCTTTCATCGCGAATATCGGCCACGCCTTCGATCTTTTTGTTGTTGATCAGCTCTGCGATATGCTGGATAAGGTTCTTCTTGTTGACTTGGTAAGGCAGTTCGGTAACGACGATGTCCTGGCGATCTTTGCCACGCTGCTCAATAGCAGCCTTGGCGCGGACTTGAAAACTGCCGCGGCCTGTTTTATAAGCCTGCTCGATGCCTTCACGGCCGTAAATGTAGCCGGCCGTCGGAAAATCCGGGCCGGGAACGATCTTCATGATCTGCTTGAGCGAGGTTTCCGGCTCTTCGATTAGCGTGATTGCGGCTTCGATCGTCTCGCGCAGGTTGTGCGGCGGAATGTTCGTCGCCATGCCGACGGCGATACCCGACGAGCCGTTGACCAGAAGATTGGGAATGCGCGTGGGCAGCACGACCGGTTCTTTTTCGCTCTCATCAAAATTGGGAGTGAAATCGACTGTCTCCATTTCGATATCGGCGAGCATTTCCTCGGCGATTTTCGAAAGGCGCGCTTCCGTGTAACGCATGGCCGCCGGCGGGTCGCCATCGACCGAGCCGAAATTGCCCTGGCCATCGACGAGCGGATACCGCATGTTGAAGTCTTGCGCGAGTCGGACGAGCGCATCGTAAACAGGCGTATCGCCGTGCGGGTGATACTTGCCCAGCACTTCGCCGACGATCTTTGCGCATTTGCGATAAGGCTTCGTCGAAGTAAGACCGAGCTCGTACATGCCGAAAAGAATGCGGCGATGGACCGGCTTCAGGCCGTCGCGCACGTCAGGAAGCGCGCGGCCGATGATCACGCTCATGGCGTAATCG
>JBOGMU010000078.1:0-2012 GCA_050746865.1 Candidatus Acidiferrales bacterium | reverse complement strand
GCCATCGGGCGAATTTCAGGGATTCAGAACTGTGCCTGCAGTTTAGCTGGGATCGCGGCTCCAATCGTCACCGGCTGGCTTCTGCAGAAGACAGGCAGCTACCAGGCTCCAATGATTGCGATTGTCGTGGTCTTGGTTGTGGGTGTCCTTTCTTACCTGCTCATGATCCGGGAGAAGTACGCCCCACGGGCCAGAGAGGCGCTTAGTTGATCCGGGCGTTTCATAATCTGAAAAGGATAAATCATCGATGAGGGTTCGCCAAATGCCTTCCGGATTCCCCCGGAAGGACGGTTCTCGAAATCTTACACACGCATTGGTAGACGCGCTCTCAGAGAGCATCTATAGCTGCGCTATTCGCCCGGGCGACAAGTTGCCGTCGGAGGCTAAAATTATGACCGAGTACGGCGTTAGCCGCACAGTGGTGCGCGAAGCGATCACCAGCCTTCAGGCCGCCGGGTTGATTGAGACGCGTCACGGGATTGGATCGTTTGTGCGTGCAGTCCCAAGCCATTTTGAATTTCAGGTCGACACAGCCGCTATCCTGACCGTGAGAGATGTATTGGACATGTTAGATTTGCGGATAAGTCTCGAAACTGAGGCGGCGGCATTTGCAGCCGCCCGGCGGACCGAGAAGCAGATTGAAGAGATGCGCCGGGCTCTGGACTCGTTTAAGGCCAATGTAGACTCGGTCGAGAAAACGGTCGCACCGGACTTCCAATTTCATCTGCAAATTGCCTATGCTACTGGGAACCGCTATTTTGCCGATATCATGACTCATTTGGGCACTAACACCATACCGCGTACGCGTGTCAACGAACATCAAAGTTCCGAGAGCCGCGTTCAGTATCTCAGTATGGTCAATCGGGAGCATGAGAATATTTTCGAGGGTATCCTCCGGCGTGATCCCGAGGGAGCACGAACCGCTATGCGAACTCACCTGGTGGGCAGTCGCGAGCGTCTTCGCCGCGCGCATGATCTTGCCATCGACGGCACGAATTCTCAAGGCAGGTTGCCGCATAAACTGCAGCCTATATCCACCCCTTGAGCGAGGTTCCATGAAGCTGAAACCCGCTGTGATCGCCCTGGTTGGGCCGGCCAAGCCAAGCGTGGCGAAACTTCCCATGCCAAAGACTGCGCTTACTGTCACGACGACCATCTCGAAGGAGGCGATGTGGCTCCTCCGCTGAGCGGAGCGATTTTTTCTCAAATTGGAATGGTCACACTGTAGGCGAGCTGTTCGATCGCATCCACGCCACGGACACAAAGAAGCCTACGAGTTAATCCAAAGGCCACTCTGGCATCAGGCGAGTGGAATGCCGCGCGAACTCCGGTCGTGGTTTTAAGAACAGGATCGCGTAGCCTGACAAATACAGCTTGTCCCTGGCGAATTACTAAATTGAAGCGAAAGTCCGATGTTTGCCAGGGACAGCTGGCATCTGGTTTACCCGTATTTTTCCCCAACCGCCACCCCATGGGGCCAAGATTGGGAGGCACGTTTCAGTATGTCGTCGAGGTCCGACGCACAATCCCTGCAACCACAATCAAACGCTCCTCGAAATAGAGATCGTAGACAATCCGATAATTCCCGACGCGGCGACGCCACCCGGTCGGTTGTCCCTTGAGCCGCTTGATATCGCCTTGGAAGGGATCCTGTTCCATCGCGAGAAGCGCACCCTTAACGCGCGCTTGATCTTTTCGAGGAAGCTTTCGGAACTCTTTTTGAGCGGGCCCGCTGAGTTGCAGGTTCCAAGTCATGGAGGAATTGGTTCAATGATACAACATCTCCCCGTCGAAAAGCGGCGCGACCGCGACGGAGCGCAGCAAGTTCTGCCTTTGTCGCGGAGACAGCCGGATACCGGCCTTCGAAATAGGCGCGCAGGGCTTCGCGGACAAGTTCAGAACGCGTACGGGATTCCGCCTTCCGAACCTGCTCAAATTGCCGCACCATCGCGGGCGGCAAGGAAACCGTCATTGTCTGTGTCGTTCTCATAGTTTTCTAAAGAGTGTTATCC